>CAZEQL010000005.1:0-46660 GCA_964514415.1 uncultured Dehalococcoidales bacterium | reverse complement strand
AACTAATAGTCTCCTGTATACTGCAATGGTGAGTAAGTCAAGAGTTTAATATCTCCTTATCCCAAAATTCCCTGTCCTCTTCATAAAACATTTCTTTGGCCTGCTGTAATCAATTTCTATAGATTTGCACCTAATTCTCTTCTGACAAGAATCAAAAACAGGCATGTGCACAAAACAGTGAAAAACCTGGCTTAGATCACCATACCAATCCCTTAATGTTGTCCAGTCACTTCCTCCATTAAATTCAATATCCTCCCTATCCTTAAGCTTCATTTTAGTTTTAGGTAGGGGAATAGGGGGAACATGGTCACACAAAAAAACAGCAATCCTATCCGCTAAAAATACCCACCAAGAAGCCTCTTCAAGATAGATGCTCGCCCTTTTATAAACCGAATTAATTCCGTAACTCCAGCTTTTCATTTCTCCCTTTCACTGGCGAAGTAAGGACCCAGTCCATTCAGCTCGGCTGCTACCTGGGAGGCAAATCGTTCGACATCCAACGCTTCCACAAAGAAATATAACCCGGGACCATATCCACCGTAAATGCGGTCCACTTGATTAGCATGGTCAATCCCCATGCCTACATCAAATAGATTGGGGGTGGCGGGGGACTGGCTTATAGCGTTAGTTAGTGCCTCGGCACGTATCTTGGCTGCCGATGCGGCCGCCACCGAGGCGTTGCTTTCAGTCAAACAGCGAATAACCAGTTCGAAGCCTGGTTCAATTGGATTAAATGCCATCTTATCCTTCGTGCCACTTGCTAATTGTTGAAGCTCTTCAATCAACCGACTTATATCCTCAAAAACGAGTGTGGTATCTTTTGCACTCTGATATAGGACATGCTCATCTATTCGTAACGCCATACGGTATTGAACCCACAAGGTATAGGGCTCACCCAGTGGCGCTGTTTTTATATCAGAATCCTCACTTTTAGAGCCGTATCGTTCCTGTTCTAAAAGCCTTAAATCAAATGCACAAGGATATTTGTTACTGTGTGTCAAAATAGCCATTCAAACCCCCTCGGCCTTTTCCCTTAATTCTTTCATGACTTTTTCCATAGGAACAGCGCCGCTCTTTTCCGATTCGATATCCATTTGACTTAACCACCATGTTTTAACAAACTCCTAACTGCTTGAAGAGGCATAGCTACGGCTGCCTGTCTTAGCATTCTGGAAATAAGCGGCCCGTGCCAATCAAAGGAAAAATCCTGCCACTCAGCTACAAATCTGGGTATGTCATTATCTCTGGCTAATCGAAACAAACGGTCAATGCGGCGATTACTGAGCCTCTGGTAAAGGCGGCGTGCCCGATAGCCAGCTTTAAGCTCGGGTACCAGCCGAGCGCGCCATTGTTTGTCATACGCTGAAAGTTTAGTTGTCGAGAAATCATCAGCCAGGAAAGCCTGGTGAATGGTTTCCACAGCTATATCAGCACATAAAAGACCATAGTATATGCCTCCGCCGGTGGTTGGTTTAACCTGACCCGCGGCGTCACCAATAACTGCTATGCGGTCGCCGCAGGTTCGAGGCAGGAATTCCATGGGAATTGCGCCAAACCTCGCAGCATGGGCTGAGGTTATCTTTTCCTGGCTCCGAAGGCGAGACAGCAAGTTATTAAGACGTGAAGCTGGCTCTCGGCGAACCAGCAATCCAGCCAACCCTTTGTTAGCTGATGTGGGTACAAGCCAGCCAAAAAAGCCAGGGAAGAGTTTCTGGTCAAAATAGACCTCTACCTCGTCAATATCTATCGTATCTACCTCAGCCTGTGCTCCAAAGACGAAGTCATTGATTCTTCCCAACCCAAGTTCTTCAGGAAATTTGGAGCCAAAGCCGCAAGCCAGGACAACCGTTCGGGCACTAAATATCCTCTGCTCACCACCATAGTCAACTACAACCGAGACTCTATCTGGTTCAGGGGTAATGGCTATCACGGAGGCAGAGAAAAGGTAGTCTGCACCACATTCCTGGGCACGCTCCTTGAGGCTTTTGTCCAGACTGGCACGGTCTACTATATAAGCCTGGGGGTGATCTCTATAAAGTCTGATAAATTCGCTAGATGGGGCAAAGAACTTGGCTGAGCTGGCCTCTCTCAGAATAGCGGCATCAAGATTAAAGGCATTAAAGCATTCAACGCCGATGATACCTGTGCAGCAAACATTTTCGCCGGCCTCTTCTTTTTGCTCCAGAACGATTACCTTATAGCCCAGCCCGGCTAGCTTGGAGGCAGTATAGCTCCCCGATGGCCCGGCGCCAACTATGATAACATCATACATACCAGAAGCTACTTATACAGACTCTCATGGCCCTCGCTAGTTGGGAGAGGATGAACCCCTCCCCTACAATTATGTCTTTAACATCGATAGACGTCAATATAAAGATGAAGCGGCTCTTCAAGATAGGGCTGTGTTTTCCCACCTTTATACAGCCAGAATTCCACCTTTTGATTTAACCCAGCTTCGTCTGGGACAAAGCTTATCTCTTGCTCCCATTTCTCCTCTTGGGCTAATATGCCGGTATGTAATTCTTTATTTCTAGTCCCGTTTATGTCTATTTTCACGCAGTAGCTTGTGGGCTGACGTTCATGGTTAGCGATGCCTAAAATCACCTTGCCTTCCTCTCCAACTGCTAGCTCAGAGGGATAGCCCTCAGCTTTACCCGCCTGTCCCAGAATATAAAACTCGGTGAAGGTCTCGCCTTGTTTAGGATTAGTTACGACATATCCCAGGCAACCCAGTGCAGCTATGATAGCTACTATCAGGCCAATAGAAAGACCTTTATCCAGATTGCCCATTCCTGCCCAGTGTGGCAGCCTGAGGTTGAAAGCAACCTTGAGGCGCTCCTCATCAGGCAGCCTCTGCTGTCGCTGCCAGGCAACAGCAGAGCAAATTAGAATAAAAAGAGTGATGGAGATGAGGATAGGATAAAGTCTGATGCCCCAGGGGGAATAATTAAGTATCAATCCAATGAGAGGTACCACGGCAACACTCAAGCCAAAGCTAAGAGCCACCCTCTCTATGCTACCAAGGTTGCCTTTCCTGGGAAAGAGCGCCGACAGCAAAGTATAGCCTGGAAAGAAAAGAACGAGACAAAGCCCGAAGATAATTCGGGGGACACCGCTGGTAAAAGCAACCAGGGGAAATAAAAGCAGGGAAATAACAACGATGACAATTAATGCCTTTTGATTGTTGATATTCATGCTAAATTAGATACGTCCGTGCAGGAATTATAAGTTAAGCCAGTTAGGCAAAGCAACATTTTGTATTCGTTCACATGACTGGTGATACCTTGTCTCCTTCCTTGCCATTGCAAATAGCGAAGTTTCGAAGCAAACTCTAAGGTAGAATTGCCACATCTTCCTATCTCGGTCGGGGACAAGCCCCGACCCTACAACAAGGGAAATCCTAAGCACGAAATACGAAATGCTAAACAATAGCGAAGCGGGGAGCATTACCAGTTGTAGTGGCGGGGTTCATCCCCGCCTCCTTCCTGTAGTTGCCCAATTTATTGGGCAATAAGAGCCTGATGAATCAGGCAACTACGAAATGCTAAACAATTTTGCCAAAGGCAAAAAGGTTTTGCCGAAGGGCAAAATTAGGGGAGGAGGGGGATATGAATAGTACCTTTGTACTTGCGCTAAAGCGCAGAATTTGGAATTTGTTTAGGATTTAGATATTCGAATTTAGAGTTTAGATGTCAATAACCGTAGTGGCGGGGTTCATCCCCGCCTTATGTTCGCTAGGAAGAATTGCCTGACATGTCCTCCATCTATCTGAGTGGGGACATACTTGGTGATATAATAGCTAACTAAAGCCGTGGTTGAAGAAATTCTTAGTTGGGGAATTCCTCAAGAAGCGATAATCGTCATCGTATCAGCTTTACCTGTGGTGGAGCTTCGAGGTGCCTTGCCCTTAGCCATAAACTTATTCCACATGGCGTGGTACAAAGCTCTCTGCTTAGCCATCATTGGTAACCTGATACCCGTGCCAATCTTGTTATTGTTTTTGGATTCGTTAGCTAAGGTTGTTAGCCGTGTGGAGATAGGGCGAAGAGCGGTCAACTGGGTCTTTGTGCGCACCAGGCAGCGAGGAAACACCATTGAAAAATATGAGAAAATTGGGTTGACGTTGTTTGTAGCCATCCCACTTCCCATAACTGGCGCCTGGACCGGGTCGATCGCTGCCTTCCTGCTGGGTTTAAAATTTCGTTATGCCTTTCTATCTATTCTGCTAGGCGTCATCATTGCTGGCGCAATCGTCACCAGTTTGTGCTTGCTTGGCTGGATTGGAGCAGTGGTTGCCGGCGTTGGACTTGCCACTTTAGCCATTTTAGGCTGGTGGAGAAGATAAATCAGATTGAACTAAAATCTACTTGTGGAACCTCTACTAAGGCTAAGACACCAAAAACTTCATTTCCTGTATTTGGGAGAAAGTCGGGGTGAGAGGATTTGAACCTCCGACCACCTGAACCCCATTCAGGTGCGCTACCAGGCTGCGCTACACCCCGTCGCTTAAACCCTTACTGATATGCTATCATAATGGGATTACAGGAGCAACCAATAATAAAAGTGAGAATATTTAGCAGTCACCTGAACTCTCAACGAGGCAAAGGAAAAGGTGATTTTATGGCCTTGCCCGGAATAACAGATAGGATCTCAGATTTTGGCTAAGAAACAAAAGAGGGTTGAAGATAAGCGAATCCCCACTAAGCGGCAACTTTCCAAATGGCAGCGACAGAGAAGGACACGCCGAATTATAATGATAGCCGCCTCTATCTTTCTCGCTGGCGTTGTAGGTTATGTGGGCTATGGATATTATAATAAGGAAATTAAGCCTTCCCGTGAAGTTGTCATTGAGGTAAATGATGTTTCCTTCAATATGGGTTACTATGTGAAAATGCTTGCTGCTCAAACCAGGGACATGGAGTCAGCCTATCTGTATTACATGACTGGTCAAATTGCGGGATATATCGAAGATGCTGAAGTAATGAAGCAAGGGGCTAATGATTTAGGGATTGTAGTTGCCCCTCAGAAGATAGATGAAGAAATAAAGAAGAATGAATTACCCGGTGATAGAGTATATCGGGATGTAATAGGAGTTAGCTTATTACGAGAAAGGCTTATGGAGTATTTTGATTCTCAGCTTCCCGATGAGATGGAACAGGCGCATATTGAGGTAATGCTTGTGGAGAGTCGAAATGTAGCTGATAGCGTGACGGCTGCAATCCAGAGTAGTGGGAATTTTACCGCCCTGGCGAATGATTTTTCTTGCAACTCCAATGTCCAGGGCGATTTGGGCTGGCTACCTGAGGAGTTAATGCCCAGTCCTCTCATTTGGGATGTTGCCTCTAGCCTTGAGCCCGGCAGCGTAAGCCAACCCATCCATGATGACTTAGCAACTAAGGATGTTGGATACTGGCTTATAGAGGTTACTGATAAAAATGAGGAGAAAGGCATAAAAGCTAGAGCGATATTGCTAGGTAGTAAGCAGGAAGCTGATGAAGTTAAGGCGGAACTAGATGACGAGAATTTTGCTGAGTTAGCTGATAAGTATTCTCAATATAAAGGTGAAGAAGATGGGGGTGAACTTGGCTGGTTAAAACAAGAAGACATACATAGTGCCGCTTTCGATAAGGTTGCCTTTAATCTCGACCTGAATGTTGTTAGTGAACCAGTTCAAGACAAGGCGGTTCAAACCAAGGGCGGCTATTGGATAGTTAAAGTCTTGGGGCAAGGGGAACATGAGATTAGTGAGGAGGTTAAGGAAAAGGTAGCAAGCAATGACTTTGCTGAGTGGTTCCAAGTGCAAAGAGAAAATAGCGTCATTAACAATTATCTTGATGAAGAGAAGATAGCTTGGGCTGTAGACGAAGTTCTGAAGGAAAGATGATGTCATGACTCCCAAAAATATCGGTATTGGTTTATTGGGCTTGGGTATCGTGGGTAGTGGTGTAGCGGAGATTCTGCTCAACAAGGCAGCTAGCCTGGCTGAGCAAGCAGGGGCTTCATTAATCCTGAAGAAGGTGTTGGTGCATGATGTGAATAAACCACGCACAATAAAGCTTGACCCTTTGCAATTGACCGTTCAGCCTGAAGATATTTTCACCAATCCTGAAGTAAATATAGTGATTGAAGTTATTGGAGGTGAGCATCCCGCCCTGGAATATATAAAACAAGCTATTGTCCACAATAAGCATGTAGTTACTGCCAATAAAGAGGTAATGGCCAAGCATGGACATGAGCTACTATCTTTAGCTAAGGAGCATAACGTTGGCCTTCGCTACGAAGCAAGTGTAGGTAGTGGTCTTCCACTCATTTCTCCCTTTCAGCAAGTCCTGTCGGCTAATGATATCTTAGCTATCTATGCCATCCTTAATGGCACTACCAACTATATTCTGACCCGGATGGCACGAGAGGGGTTGGATTTTCTCGCTGCTTTAAAGGAAGCTCAGAAATTAGGATATGCTGAAGCCAACCCAGCTAATGATATCGAAGGAACTGATGCTGTTTATAAGCTAGCTATTTTATCCAGTCTGGCTTTCCACACTAGACTTGATCCTCAAGATATATACCGCGAGGGCATCTCTTGCCTTCAAGCCCAAGATTTCCGCTATGCCAAAGAATTCGGCTATGCCATAAAGCTTCTGGCTATCGCCAAGCGAGACAATGAGGCTATTGAGATGCGTGTCCACCCTGTTTTTATCCCTGAAGACTCACAATTGGCTAAGGTAGATGGCGTTTATAACGCTGTTCAAGTAGAAAGTGACCTGGCTGGCAGGCTAATTTTTTACGGAGAAGGAGCAGGAGCCTCACGAGCTTCAAGCGCCATCTTAGCTGATATGTTGACCATAGCCAAAAATATTTGTCACGGAGTAAGCAGTATTCCTGAAATACAGTTAAACCAGCAACTAACTATCAAGCCCATGTCCGATATAAAAGTGCGTTACTATTTGAGATTGACCGTTTTTGATCGCCCTAGTGTTTTAGCTCAAATCTCCAAGGTTTTGGGTGATAATTCCATCAGCATTTCCTCCGTAATTCAGAAGGAAAGTGACCTTGACACGCAAACTGCAGTACTCGTTATTATGACTCATCCATCTGAGGAAAAGTGGATGCAAAAGGCTGTTAAACAGTTACAGCAACTGGATATGGTTAATGAGGTTAATAACTTTATAAGGGTTGAGGAATGATACAGGGAGTACTAAATAGATATCGTGATTTTTTGCCCGTCACCGCAAACACTCCGTTAATTACACTCGGGGAAGGAGACACGCCTCTAGTGCGGTCGCGAACTCTGGAGAGGGAGCTTGGTTGTGGCGAGCTTTACTTCAAATTGGAAGGCTGCAACCCCACTGGCTCGTTTAAAGATCGGGGTATGGTAGTAGCTGTGGCTAAAGCTGTGGAGAGTGGCAGTTCCAGTATTATCTGTGCTTCCACCGGCAATACCAGTGCTTCAGCCGCTGCTTACGGAGCTCGCTTTGGATTGAGAACTATCGTCATCATCCCCAAAGGGAAAATAGCCATGGGGAAACTGGCTCAAGCCATCGTTTATGATGCCCAGATTATAAGTGTAAAGGGTAATTTCGACCAGGCGCTCCAAATAGTCCGCACTTTGACTCAAAAATACCCAGTTACACTGGTAAATTCTCTGAATCCTAACCGCATTGAAGGGCAGAAGACAGCAGCTTTTGAAATCGTGGATGACTTGGGTGATGCTCCTGATTATCTCTTCATCCCCGTGGGCAATGCAGGTAACATCACTGCCTACTGGAAGGGGTTTGTCGAGTATCACAGGATTGCCAGGGCAAGTCATACTCCAGTAATGATGGGCTTTCAGGCTGCGGGCGCAGCGCCTATTGTAAAGGGTAAGGTAGTCAAGCGACCCCAAACCATTGCTACTGCTATTCGTATTGGTAATCCTGCTAGCTGGCAGAAGGCAACATCTGCCCGTGATGAGTCAGGAGGCATCATTGACTGTGTTACCGATGATGAAATTTTAAATGCTTATAGATTAGCAGCAACTAAGGAAGGCATATTTGGCGAGCCAGCTTCAGCAGCTTCCCTGGCCGGACTTATTAAGCGGTCAAAAATACAGGACTTTTCCCAAAAGAGGGTAGTTTGCATCTTTACTGGAACGGGATTAAAGGACCCTGGTGTGCCAGCTAAATATGCGCAGCCCATAACAGAGCTTCCTGCTGACCTGGCTGCGGTTGAGAAAACTCTAGGGCTGGGGTGATTCCCTTAATTATATCCTGCCCTAAATTCCTTGCTTTGTGCCATTATGAGGGAGTTAAGGTGTCAAAATGACGTTTTGATAAGGAGGTTTTAAATATGTCGAAGATCGTTACCGGGGATGTGGGCAAATTCAGTCAACATTATCCCAAGACGCCGATCATAGTTACCGCCAGCAGCCAGGGCAGAGATAATGCCATGACCGCTGCCTGGCATAGCCCGATTTCCCGTTTCCCACCCCTCTATGGTATCTCTATTTCACCTGAGAGATTTACTTACCAGCTTATTACTGAGAGCAAGGAGTTCGGTATTAATTTTATGCCATGGGAACAGGCTTCCCTTGTTGCCCGTGTCGGTGGCACTTCGGGACAGAAACTAAATAAATTCGAAGCATTCAATATAGAGAAGGAGGAGCCTTTAAAGATAGCGGCTCCTATATTGAAACATGCCTACGCTGCCTATGAATGCAAGCTTGTGGATAGTAAGCCTTATGGCGACCACATCTGGGTTGTGGGTGAGATTGTTACAGTGCACCTGCTAGAGGCAGCCTTTACCTCGGAGCAAACTATCAATATGGATAAAATAAAGCCTCTTCTTTACCTTGGTTCTGATTTTTATACCACCACAGATAAAGACAGTTTGCGTTTTATAAAGAGAGGAGATTAGATGATTGACCAAGGAAAAATCAAACAGTCAACTGTCTCCATAATCGAAGCTATTGGCAAAGGCTTCTCCAGTGAGAGCAGGGATAATACCCCGGAGCGCGTGGCTGAAATGTATGCTGAGCTTTTTTCTGGATTGGACGCTGACCCCGTGGCAGAGCTAGCAGTGGGCTTTGAAGAAGGGCACTGCGAAATGGTGATTTTGAGAGACATTCCCTTTTACTCCATGTGTGAGCATCACCTTCTTCCCTTTTATGGAGTAGTTCATGTAGGCTATATCCCCAGGGTCGGTGGCAGAGTCGTGGGAGTAAGTAAGCTAGCCAGAGTAGTAGAGATATTCGCCAAGAGGCCCCAGCTTCAGGAGAGGATGACCAGGCAAATCGCCGATACCCTTTTTGAAGCTTTACAGCCAGATGGCGCAGGTGTGGTTATTCGAGCAGAGCACCTGTGTATGACTATGCGTGGAATAAAAAAACCAGGAGCAAATGTCATAACCTCGGCAGTGAGAGGAAGTTTCCGCAGCAAGGCAGTTACCCGCTCTGAATTTTTGTCCTTAATTCAGGGCAAATAGCTGTTTTATTCATGGCGTAAGGACTCGATGGGGTCAAGCCGCGCTGCCCTGAATGCAGGGTAGATGCCAGAAGCAAGCCCGATGAAGATTGAAACTCCCACCGCCAGGGCGATAACATCGCCCGGAAGCATAGCAGGGAAGGGGAAGCCAGCATTCGTTGAAATAGCGGATATGATTTTAACTATGACCCACCCTAAACCTATTCCTACAGCACCACCACAAAGGCATAGTGTGGCAGATTCGGTGAGAAACTGAGCTAGAATATCGCGGCGCTTGGCTCCCAACGCCCTGCGGAGACCGATTTCTCTGGTACGCTCGGTCACCGAAACCAGCATAATATTCATGATTCCAATGCCTCCGACAACTAAGGAGATGCCAGCTATAGCCACAAGAATGAGTTGGACTATCCCCAGCATTTGCTCAGCGATGCCACTTACAGCTTCCATACTCATGACGGTGAAGTCATCCTCTTGCCCCTCTTTAATATGATGGCGCTGCCGCAAGATGCTGGTAATTTCCTCCTTAGCTGAGTCTATCGCCTCTTCACTTTTAGCCTGGATGCTTATAGCTTGAATGCTGTGCCCCAGGCTACTTACCTGTTGAGATGCCAAAGTTGATTGCACCGTGGACAAAGGAGCGTACACCGCTAAATCCTCAATTCCAAAAGCTCCTCCCTTACTTTCCAGAACACCGATGATTCTGAATTGGCGTCCGTCAATCCTTACAGTTTGGCCCAAGGGCTCCATTGAGCCAAACAAGGTTGCAGCTATGTGATGTCCCAAAACAACCACCCTTGACTTACCTATGTAATCGCGCTCAGTGATGAAGCTGCCCTGAGCCATACTAAGATTATTAACCCATTGATGCTCGGGGGTCACCCCGGCAACCGTAGCGCCCACATTCTCTCTTCCGGCCACTATTTGAGCTGTGGTTTGCACTACTGGTGACACGGCGGCTACAGATGGAGCGTTACGAGCAATTGCCTCAGCATCCTCCAGTGTTAGCGTTACTGCGGAGCCCATCGCTCCTCCCATCCCACCACTGCCATGGGCACCAGGCATGACATATATTAGATTAGATCCCAAGGAGGCAAACGCTTCCCTTTGCTGAACTTGCTGCGCCCGTCCCAAAGATACTACGGAGATAACTGCTGCCACACCAATTAAAATGCCCAGCATGGTTAAAACTGAGCGTAGTTTGTGACTAGATAAGGTGCCCAGCGCAGTAGTAAAGCAATCCCAGATTTTCATGATGTCTCAGTGTACTCCTCAATCTGACCGTCGCGAATTTTAATGGTGCGCTGGGTGTAGGCGGCAATGTCCGTCTCATGGGTAACCAAAATGATGGTTATTCCCTTCTGATTTAATTGCTTGAAAAGTAGCATGATTTCCTTGCTGGTCTGGGTATCAAGATTGCCCGTGGGCTCATCGGCCAGAATGATAGAGGGGTTATTTATCAATGCCCGGGCGATGGCCACTCTTTGCTGCTCGCCTCCGGCCAGCTCACTTGGATTGTGCTTGGCACGGTGGGTTAACCCTACCGATGCCAGAGCCTCCAGAGCCTTCTGCCTACGGTTGCTACTGCCGCTGTAAATGAGCGGCAACTCCACATTTCGTAAAGCCGTATTTCTAGACAGAAGGTTGAAGCTCTGGAACACAAAGCCTATCTTTTTATTTCTTATCTCGGCCAACTCATTATCATTGAGCTTGCTTATCTTGATTCCATCCAGGAGATATTGCCCAGATGTGGGTTTATCGAGACAGCCAATGATATTCATCAGCGTGGATTTTCCTGAGCCCGACGGCCCCGTGATAGAAACCATTTCCCCCCGCTCAATGCGGCAGCTTATTCCTCTAAGGGCTGGAACCTCCGTGCGCCCCACTTTATACACCTTGGTTATGCTGTCCAGAGTAATAACTTCAGTCATCTTTTATCCAAAAAAAGGCATCATGGGAAATTGTGACATGTGCGGCAATAGCACCTCCTCCCCCTCCTCAAGTCCGGACAGAACTTCAATCTCTATGCCATCACTTAGACCTAAAGTAACCCGTCTTTGCTCAGTTTGTTCTCCCACAGCAACTTCTACATAATAGTTCCCTCGAGCGCCCTGAATAGCGCGGTTGGGTATCAGCAACACATTTTCACGGCGGTCAGTGATAATATCAGCCGTAGCGCTCATGCCATCCCTGAGTTCACTATCGGGGTTTTCCAAAGTTATGGTGGTTTTATAGGATACCACTCCTACATAGACTGTGCCTGCTTGAGAGATAAAAGTTACCTTGCCCCTTACTTCCTTATTTGGCAAAGCATCCAGGGTGATATCTGCCTCCTGTCCTAGCTTCACCGTGGAGACATCTATCTCATCAATAATGCCGTTCATTTCTATCTCACCGGGATCAATTAAACAGATCGCTGGATTAGCATACGTCATAGCCGAAAGCTGTTGTCCTTCGTTTATACTGATATCAGACACGATGCTATCAAAGGGGGCAATGATTGTCGCTTTGGCTAACTCAGCTAAAACCATATCTAAAGCTGCTTTGGCCTCGTCCACCTGCAGCTCCACCACTTTAACTGAAAATGGCACTGCCCATACTCTGGCCTGCGCCTTCTCTTCTACTTTATTTAAACTTGCTTCAACTTGTTCCAGTAAAACTTGTGCCTCTTCCTTCTTCCCTTGTTCTAAAAGCGCTTGTGCCTTCCCCAAATTATTTTGAGCTTCGTCCAGAGCTAGCCATGCTCCAGGTAAATCGGTAGCATAGAGATTGGTGTAGTGGGGATAAATTGTTTGCATAAGCTGAATTTTAGCCATTTCATATTCAGCTTGTCTCATATTTACATTTGCCTCAAGGGAGGGAACATCGAGCTTGGCTAATGTTTGACCTCTGCTTACCTCGTCTCCTTCACTCACCATTATCTGTTCTACCATGCCAGCAGTGCCAAAGGATAAATCCGTCTTGTGAGACATCTCCAGGTTACCACTGACAGAGACGCTTATTATCAAATCGCCCCGGCTAACCCCGGCGGTCTCCTGAGACGTGGTTTGAGACTTAGCGCATCCAGCGAAAACAAGGGCAATCAAACAAACCGCCGCCACTAGAACTAACCATCTTTTCTTCATTTTTCCCTACCTTTTATTTTGTTCTTTTTTTCTCATTTTTCGATAAGGCGTCCATTGTAACACAACAATTCTAATTTAAAACGTAGAGCCAGTAAGTTTTGTTTAGTCTATTTCTCAAAAAAGCTCACCATCTATCTTCGGTGCTGCTCTAATGCAATCACGCTCTCCAAAATACCGGGGTATAAGCCCCAGTTTTTATCTGAAGAGTAATCATACCTTTCTTTAATAACTCCCATTAACTTGCCCTACGTTTGTTTAATCAGCCTCCATTTTAGAAAAGAAATAGGCGCCTATGGTAGCTAAGACTATTGATAATACGAAGAGAACTACGAAATCAAGCCACAAGGGGAAAGCATTGGCAGCACCAAGAATAGTGCCACGTAGCCCGTCTACCCCGTAAGTGAGAGGGTTAACATACATAATATATCTAATCCCCGCGGGCATAACCTCTAAGGGGAAAAAGGCTCCCGACAGGAAGAATATCGGCATTATTATCAGGTTCATTATGGACATAAATCCTTCCATATCTCCCAGTCTGGTGGCAAGAATCAATCCGAATCCGGTAAAAGTAGCACAAATGAGGATCATAAAAACTATCGATAGCAAGAAGCCAGAGATACTGGATATTTTAACTCCCATAGCCACAGCTATCGCCACTATAATGAGAGCCTGAATTATAGCCGTGGTCATACCTCCGAGACTTCTGCCCAATATGACGGAAAAGCGATTAACCGGAGCCACCAACACCTCTTTAAGAAAGCCAAATTCCTTATCCCAGATGACGGATGCACCTGACATGGTGGCGGCGAACAGCAAGGTCATGCCCACTATCCCTGGGGCCAGGAAATCGAGGAAATTCATTCCTGCTGGCATCCCCGGTATATCCCTGGCAGGCATGAAGCTCATCGGCAATCCCAGGAAAGCGAGAAAAAGAAAGGGCATCAGTACTGAGCTGGCAATCCTGGCTTTTACCCTCAAAAATCTCTTCATCTGCCGTAACCACATGGTATAGATTGGCAGAGGGTCTATTAATTTCGTGACGTTTATTGCTTGCATCTCCTCACTTTCTTCTCCTGGCTATCCCTGCTTTCATCAAATCTTTCACGTCCCCTTCTTCTTCTCTTATGGCTCTTCCGGTATAGTGCAGGAAAGCGTCCTCCAGGCTTGGCTTACGCAGGTCAATTGCTGTTATGATAAATTCATGCTCGTTGGCAAGTTCGACAAGTTCAAGCACTCTTTCTTCACCACCCTGGATACTTAGTTCTAACGAGCCATTGCGTCCTTCAATTTTCTTTACCCAATCAAGTTCGTTAAGCAGCTTCATCACTTTACCACCCACCCCATTGGCTATTTGCAATGAGAGCAAATTAACACCGACCACTTCTTTTAATCTCTGAGGAGTGTCCACCGTAGCTATTTTGCCCTGATCTACAATGGCCACCCGACCGCAGAGATAGTCCGCCTCTTCTATATAATGAGTGGTTAAAATTATAGTTGTGCCCTCTTGTTCATTTAGCCTCTTGATATAATCCCACAGAGTCCTTCTCGTTTGTATGTCCAAGCCCAAAGTTGGCTCATCCAGGAATAAGACCCTGGGATGGTTCATAAAGCCCCGGGCAACCTCAAATCTGCGCTGGACGCCTCCGGAACAATCGCTGATTCTGATATTCTCCTTATCTTTTAGCTCAAGCAAATCAAGAACTTCATCGATTCTTCTTTTCCTTGTCTTTCCATCCATATGATACATTCGGGCATGGAAATCAAGGTTTTCTTTGCCTGTCAGGAACCTATCAATGCAAGAATCCTGGAACACGATCCCAATGCATGCTCTGACACTATCTCTCTCCCGAGCAACATCATAGCCACAAACCTTAACTAACCCTGAAGTAGCATTGAGTATGGTGCACAGTATCTTGGTGATAGTTGTCTTGCCGGCACCATTAGGTCCGAGAAGACCAAAAATCCCCCCTTCTTTAACGTTCAGGCTAACATGATTCACGGCCACAAAGCCATCGAACTCTTTGCTGAGGTCTGTAATTTCTATAATGTTATTCATACTTCCTGTCTTCTAGCTCCTTTCCCACGTAGCGCAGGAAAGCGTCCTCCAAGCTTGGCTTACGTTGGCTTACGGAGGAAATAATAAACCCATGGCTTTTGGCTAACTTGATTATTTCCGGTATCCTCGTCCCTTCACTCCCAAAGTTTAACTCCAGCCAACCATCATGCTGGTTAATTCTTTTAACCCAGCTTAACCTTTCAAGCAGGTTTGCCATGTCACCAACTCTGCCCTGGGAAAGTTTAACGAGGAGTAAGCTATCGCCGAGGGAATTCTTTAATCCCTCAGGTGTATCCATTGCCACTATTTTTCCCTGTTCCAGAATGGCTATCCTATCACAAAGATAATCCGCTTCCTCCACATAATGGGTGGTTAGCAAGATTGTGGTGCCGGACTCTCTATTTAGTTGCTTGGCATAATCCCATAAGAGCCTTCTCGTTTGCACATCTAGCCCCAGAGTTGGCTCATCCAAGAACAAGACCTTAGGATAAGTTAGCATACCTCTGGCGATCTCCAGTCTGCGCTGCATACCGCCAGAGTAATGCTTCACCAATGTATTTTGTTTACCCTTCAATCCGACTAACCCCAAGGCTTGGGAAACCCTTTTCCCCCTGGTTTCTTTATCCAGATGATACATACAAGCATGGAAATCCAGATTTTCCCTGCCGGTCAAATCAGTGTCCAGGCTTGGCTCCTCAAAGACCACGGCGATAGCTTTCCTAACCTCGTTTCTACTTTTGATGATGTCATGCCCATACACAGTAGCTGTGCCTGAGGTTGGATTAAGCGCGGTAGCTAACATCATGAGGGTAGTCGTTTTGCCTGCTCCATTGGAGCCCAAAAAGCCAAAAACCTCCCCTTCCTCAACCTCAAAGGAAATATGGTCTACGGCAACAAGTTGACCAAATGTCCTGGTTAACCCAGTAACTTCAATTGCCTTCATTTTTTGCTACATCATCTTTGCCAGTCTCTCGCAGCAAGCTGGCAAACTCATCAACCCGGCGGCTCATAGTGTTAAGCAGTTCCTCTACCGCCTCAACCTTGACAAAGATGAGCCCTCTCCCCTGGGAATGGCTGAAAGCCAGAAGCTTGGTGCCAACATCTATGCCCATCTCCTTTCGGGCTTCCACGGGAATCACCAGTTGCCCTCGCGGCCCAACCATGGTAGAGCCAAAGCATTTACCCACTACACGCCTATCCTGTTGTTCCATTCTTCCTCCTCCTTCATGAGATCGAATCGAAGTACGAATTATATGATTTTTCTTACTAAACTGTCAAATGATAACAGACCTCCTGTATTCTCAGCGAACTACCGAGGTTATGGAAGCGATGCCAGTGAGCACGGCACCAGCAATATAAACATATTTAAGTCCAGAGACGAAGGAAGCAGCTTGAGAGGTATCCAAATAGGGCTGAAAGAGTATTTCCGCAGGCACGAAGCTATAGAGTATAGCCCCAGCGGCAGCAATACCCAGAACCATTCCAATAGTCCGCATGGTAGCCAGTATACTTGAAGCTATACCAAGGTGGGTTTCGGGAGCATTGCCCATGACAGTGCTGTTATTGGGAGCTTGAAACATACCCGTGCCTAAACCAAATAATCCCAATCTCCAGGCAATGCTTATTTGGCTCTGGCACATTCCGAGCTGACTTAAGAAAAGTAAACTCAGGGCGCAAATTGCCGCCCCAGCACAAGAAAGAAATCTGGAGCCAATGCGGTCGGAGAGGGTGCCAGCAAATGGCGCTACTATCAGCATCACCAGGGGGAAGCAAGTCATCAGAAGCCCTACTTCATCAGAGGCGTAATGCAATACCCGTTGAAGATAAAAAGGGGTGATAAATACCAGGATGTATTGAGACATAAAATTCAACAGGGCGCTGGCGTTTGCTAGAGAGAACAGACGATTGGAAAACAAACTCAAGAGAAGCAGGGGTTGAGATGTGCTTCTCTCCCGGAAGAAAAAACCAACAGCACATACGATAAATACACAGATGGAGCTTATAGAAAAGATATCCCACTTGTAAAACCGATTGATTGCCAGAAGAAAGGATGACAAAACCAGGAAAGCCAGGACAGCGCCGAAACTATCCAATCTGCCTGACTTACCCCTTTCCTCCGGTATAACTCGAGCGCCCCAGATGATCGCAGCAATGCCAATAGGCACATTGATAAAGAACACAAAGCGCCATCCCAGATAAGTGGTGATAAAGCCACCCAGCGATGGGCCTATGGCCAAACCCAGAGCCACCATAATGGCATTAATGCCCAGAACCTTACCCCGCTCAGCAGCAGGAAAGGCGCGCACGATTATGGCGTATGGAATGGACATCATCATGCCTGCGGCCAAGCCTTGAAGCGCCCGAAATATGATAAGCCAGTAAATGCCAGGAGACAGACCACAAAGAGCGGAGGTGAAGATAAAGCCACCAAGACCGTAGAGATACACCTTTTTATATCCCCAGATATCGCCCAGTCGTCCCCAAAACAGGAGCAAGCTACCTACGGCGAGAAGATAAACCATAGTTACCCACCCAGCGACGGCGATTTCAGCCCCAAAGAAATCGGCTATAGTGGGTAACACCACGTTGATGATGCTGCCATCGAGAGGGCCCATGATGCCACCAAGCATCATGGCTGCTAGTACTGACCACTTGTTCCAGCTAGCCGACATAGCGCTTCAGTATACTTCCTCTCCTCACTCGTGGCATTATTAGAGGTTGGAGTGGAAATTACCCTTCACTCTGAAATCTGAGCGGGTTTTCATAGGCCCGTTTGCTTCGTTTCTTCGCTCGCAATAATTTTGGGCCAGTTCATTCACCCATAATCTGGAGTACTATCTGGCGTGACCTGGGGCGGTTATCAAAATCAATGAAAACTATCTGCTGCCAGGTGCCTAAGGTTAATCTTTTATTTGCAAAAGGTATGGTCAGCGAAGCCCCAAGCACAGAAGCACGCACATGAGAGTGGCCATTACCATCTCCCCAGGTCTTGTTGTGCTCATAGGGAATATTCTGGGGTATCACCCTATCCCACATATTTTCAAAATCGGAAAGAAGATTTGGCTCATATTCAATAGTAGTTAACCCTGCTGTTGAGCCAGATATAAATAAAGTGATTAGCCCATTGCTTACCCCCGATTCCTCTATATTCTTTGCCACCTGAGAGGTTATATCGATAATATCGCAATTCCCTCTCGTTTGAAACGTGATATTTTTAGTAATTACACTCATATTCTTACCTCCTCCCACATAATATCATCTAATTCAAATACTGGCCCATCACGGCATACCCGTTTTAGTCCTCTTTTCGTGTTTATAGTGCAGCCGTAGCAGGCTCCGATGCCACATCCCATTCTCACTTCAAGGGAAACCTGGCATCTTTTTAGCTTAGATTTTCTATGGGGTTTATCCTGAGTGAGATTCTTCAGTCTTTCCGCTCCCTCAGAATAACAAGTTAGGTCTGCCAACGCTTTATACATTTCTATGGGGCCACAAGCATATATCTGGTCAGCCCAGTCTAGAAAATCAGGTAAGACATCAACTGCCATTCCTTTTCTGCCTGCAGTACTATCCTCTGTAACGGGAACAAACCGGACCTCTGGCAATAAGGACTGTTTGTAAAGCTGAGCAGCCGTGCTTGCTCCGTGTATCAGGGTTATTGAGTGTTGTGCTGAAGCATGCTGTGTTAAAAAAACAAGGGGAGCAATGCCAACGCCCCCGGCTACCAGCAGCAAATTCTTAGACACTGGTTCAATATTAAACCCATTACCCAGAGGTCCCAGAATGTCTAATTTATCACCTCTTTGTCGCTGTGAGAGCCAAACAGTGCCCTTACCTACTACTTTGAACAAAATAGCGATTTGATTTGAAGAAGCTTGATGTATGCTGAGAGGGCGACGTAATGTGAAATCTTCACAGCGCACTGTAATAAATTGTCCTGGTTGAGCTGCAATAGCTATATCTGGCGATTCCACCCACATAAGCCGCACACTAGGCGTGATTTCCACATTAGAAATTACAGTGCACAGGGATTGTTTCATGCTAAATCCTAAACAATACCAAAGTTCAAAAATAAAAAATGAAACGTCTTTCCATTTTGAATTGTAATTTTGATTTTTAACTTTCGCTTTTTGATTTTCTTAAATATTCCCCAAGTGGCTGAACATTGAAAACCTGGTTAGTATTTGCCAGTGTCTCAATAGTCACCCTGGCGGTATCCAGCGAGGTGAAACATGGTATCCTCATTTCTGCCGCGGCACGCCTAATCTCCAATCCGTCTTTTAGCGAAATACGCCCTCCCATAACAGTATTAACCACACCATTAACAGACCCATCCTGAATAACGTCAACAACGTTGGGGTATCCTTCGCTTAATTTTTTGGTCACCATTTTCACCGGAAGCCCCATAGCCTCAATCATTGCTGCAGTTCCTTCAGTAGCATAGAGTCCGTAATTGAGAGAATGTAACCTTTTGATAATGGGTAGGGATTCTGCCTTATCCCTATCCGCAATACTAAGAAGCAAGCCGCCTTTCTGAGGCAGCATCAATCCAGCAGCCAGGAGTGCTTTAACTAAGGCAGCTTCAAAAGTATAGTCAATCCCCATTACCTCGCCTGTGGATTTCATCTCAGGCCCAAGATAATTGTCTACTCCAATCAGCTTAGCCATAGAGAACACAGGAGCCTTTATACCCACCAACTCTTGTCGCTTCCATAGTCCTCCCTTATAACCTTGCTCTGCGAGGCTGATGCCAGCCATCACTTTGATAGCAATTCGCACCAGTGGCACACCCGTCACCTTAGAAATAAAAGGCACGGTTCTGCTTGCTCGGGGGTTCACCTCAAGCACATATATAGATGAAAAACCATTCTCTCTCATAATTACCATTTGTATATTTATCAAACCTTTAACTTGGAGAGCCAACCCAATTCTAGTGGCGTAATCCACTATGGTATTCATTTCTTCTTTCGCTAAATCCACACCTGGATAGACAGCTATAGAATCGCCACTATGCACACCAGCTCTTTCAATATGCTCCATCACGCCTGGAATAAGCACTCTTTCTCCATCACCAACAATATCCACTTCAACTTCCTTACCTTGTAGATATTTATCAATTAGCACGGGATGTTGGCTCTCTAGTTCTAAAGCCAGCGTCAGATAACGAATTAATTCAGTCTCGTTATAGACTATTTCCATAGCTCTACCGCCTAGGACATAGCTTGGGCGTACCAGCAGGGGATAACCCAGGGATTTGGCTACGGTTAACGCTTCTTCCATTGATGATACAGCAGCCCCTGGAGGCTGAGGGATACCCAGACTGTCAAGGAAGTTTTCGAAGCGGTGTCGGTCTTCAGCTATATCTATGGCGTCGGCAGCCGAGCCAAGTATGGGTAAATTGCTACGAGCTAAAGGCTCAACCAGATTGATGGGAGTTTGCCCGCCAAACTGGACGATAGACGCTGGAGCAAGTCCATTTTTACTTTCGTTCTCAAGTATATTCCGGATACTTTCTTCGTCCAGGGCCTCGAAGTAGAGGCGATTGCTGGTATCGAAGTCGGTGGAAACCGTCTCGGGGTTGGAATTGATCAGGATGCTTTTTATTCCTGCCTCCTGCAATGCCCAGGCCGCATGAACACAGCAGTAGTCAAACTCGATCCCCTGTCCAATGCGTATGGGGCCGCTACCAATAACTACAGCCTTCTTGCCTTCTAATGGCTCAGCTTCATTTTCCCTCTCATAAGTGCTATAGAAATAGGGAGTCGCAGCATCAAATTCGGCGGCGCAGGTGTCTACCATCTTGTAAACGGGAAGAAGTTTCCAGTCATGGCGGAGTTGCCTCACTTGCTCCGTTAATCTATCAGCCAGGGTCCCAATTTGTTCATCACAGAAGCCAAGGCGCTTTGCCTGCCATAAAAGCGCTGGTTTCAATGGTTCAGAGAGAAGTCGTTTCTCCATGTCAACGATATTTTGGAGCTTACAGATAAACCAGGGGTCTATCCCGGTACGCTGGGAAAGCTCCCCAATCGTAGCTTCCCTCCTTAAAGCTGCCATGATTGCCCACAGTCTCAAATCGTTGGGGTGAAGGGGATAAGAATCAAATTCCTTATCTTTCCAGTTCCTATCCTCCCAGAGTAAGGTTCGCTTGCCAACTTCTAGAGAGCGAACTGCTTTTTGCAGAGCAGCCTCAAAGCATCTGTCAATGGCCATTACTTCACCGGTGGCTTTCATCTGAGTGCCAATATTCCTGTCACCCAGAGCAAATTTATCAAAAGGCCAGCGGGGAATTTTGACCACACAATAGTCCAGAGCTGGCTCAAAAGATGCCAGTGTTTTGCCAGTAACCTTATTGGGTATTTCATCAAGCTTCTTGCCTATGGCTATTTTGGCAGCCACTCGGGCAATGGGATAGCCAGTAGCTTTACTGGCTAAAGCTGAACTACGGCTGACACGTGGGTTAACCTCGATTACGTAATATTCACTTTTTGTAACTCCCTTCTGGTCTGGAGCCCACTTTTCAGCGACTATAGGATGGGGAGTAAGAGCAAACTGTATATTACAGCCACCTTCAATGCCCAAAGCTCTGATAATTCTCAGGCTGGATGACCTGAGCATCTGATACTCCTTATCGGTAAGCGTCTGGCTAGGAGCTACCACGATGCTGTCGCCAGTGTGCACACCCATAGGGTCTATGTTCTCCATATTGCAGATGGTAATGCAGTTATCAGCAGCATCCCGCATAACCTCATATTCAATTTCCTTCCAGCCCAAAAGGCATTGCTCCACCAGCACTTCGTGGCTCCTGCTATTATCCAGGCCGCTTGTTACTATGACCTCAAGCTCCTTCATTGTGTAGGCAATGCCGCCGCCGGTACCCCCCAAGGTATAAGAAGGACGAATGATGAGAGGTAAGCCGATAGACTTTGTCAGCTCCACAGCTTCCTTCACAGATTTTACTGTGGCGCTTTGGGGCACAGGCTCGCCGATATCAACGAGCAGCTTTTTAAATAAAGACCTTTCCTCCGCTTGCTTTATCGTTTCCACAGGTGTGCCCAGCATCTTCACGTTGTATTTATCAAGTATGCCAGCGTCGGCTAGCTCCACCGCTAAATTAAGCCCTGTCTGCCCACCAAGGGTGGGCAGTAAACCATCGGGGCGCTCCCTTTCGATTATACGAGCTACGACTTCCACGGTTAGCGGTTCGATGTAGACGATATCGGCAATACCCTCGTCGGTCATGATGGTCGCCGGGTTTGAGTTTACCAGAACCGTGGTAATGCCTTCCTCTCGCAGGGAGCGACACGCCTGAGTCCCCGAATAATCGAACTCCGCTGCCTGCCCGATTATTATCGGCCCTGAACCTATAACTAAAACTTTAGATGGTTTGGACATAATGCTCAAAATAACTCCTTGCAGAACGGGCAAGTTTTCTTAAGCTTCTTAAATCTATATTCTTTTGTGCCTGGCCAAAATTTAGCTACCTTTTCAACTTTATTCTTGAGCTGCTCCCCAAATTCTGTCACCCCTCCTATAATTTTGCCAGCACAGTCAAAAAGCTCAAATGCCCCATTTTTATTCTCTTCACCATTCGCTACTTTATCAAGGGCATCTTCACAATCTTTTTTGTCGTCATCATTTGGTGCAAATGCGGCCACACTTTTTAAAGCAGTACTACCTACAAACAGAAAATAGCCATTTCTCCCTTCCTCTTGTTGAAATTTAATCGGAAGGGTGGTTAAAGCACCTTCACAACCACGGGCAAGAGCTTCCCAGAAAAGGAAGAGTGCATATAGCATCTTTTCATTGACGTATGCGCTATTACAGACTGTGTCCCATGACTTGACGACTGGAATCCCTTTTGACTCAAAGGCTATTTCAATTTTCTGACGGAAGTTTTCGCACTTCCTATTATGCACATTAACCCTGTCGTTCAAGCTACTCCACATCTCAGCTTCTCCGGGAAAATGCGCTTTAAAGCTGCCCGAAATCTGTGTTTCCCCAATATTAACCTTTCCATACGACTTGCTGATACTAGATACTGCTGATATTATGGGGTCTGCCTCCTTTTTTAGATCCACAAAATGTGCCTTTAACCTTCTGTCTTCTTCTACTTTCTTCCTATGTCGCCTCTCAATGCACAACCCTACTGCTGGGATGATAACCGCAATAGCAATTTTCACAGAATGTTCAGCTACGAATTCTTTCACCCCTCCACCATCTCCAGAAATCTCTTAAACAGGTACATGCTATCCCGGGGACCCGGGGAGACTTCGGAGTGATATTGAATAGACAGTATGGGAAGCTCCCTGTGGCGCAGACCCTCCACAGTGCCGTCGTTTAAGCTTATGTGGCTGACCTCAAGCCCTCCTTTTAAGCTGTCGATGTCTATGGCATAGCCGTGATTCTGGGCGGTGATATAAACCCTGCCGGTAGAGATGTCCCGCACCGGATGGTTGCCGCCGCGATGACCAAACTTTAATTTGAAAGTCTCAGCCCCCAAAGCTCTACCTATAAGCTGATGCCCCAGGCAGATGCCCATCATTGGCTTTTGGCATATGAGCTTTCTCACCGTCTCCGTTATGTCATCCAGGAGAGCAGGGTTGCCAGGGCCAGGCGAAAGGAGGATACCATCGGGACTCAAGGCCAGGACATCCTCCGCCGAAGTGGTACAGGGAACGGCGGTTACCTGACAGCCAAGCCAAGCCAGAGTACGCAGGATGTTGTATTTCAAGCCAAAGTCGATAACCACGATGTGGAGATTGCTTCGCTGCTCTCGCAGTGACAGGGAAGGTAGGTTTGCAACGACAGGCGTATCGGCTTGCCAGTCATACGACTTCTCTGTGCTAACCTGATGAACAAAATCGGTAAAGTCATATTTGGGTAAGTTCTTTAACTCATTCAGTGCCTCATCAGTGGTCATCTCTGAGCTGATAATACCCATCATCACTCCAATGGAGCGTATGTGACGCGTTAAGGCGCGGGTATCTATGTCACTAATTCCAGGAATGCCGCCAGCTAGCAGAAACTCGTGTAAGGTGCGGGTGCTTTGCCAGTGACTGGGTTGAAGACAATACTCACGAACGGCGAAGCCTCTCACTTGAATCTGCTTTGATTCAAAATCGGCCTCGTTGATGCCGTAGTTGCCGATGAGAGGGTAAGTGGGCACCAGAATCTGACCGGCGTAAGAAGGGTCGGTGAGCATTTCTTGATAGCCGGTCATGGCGGTGTTGAACACCACTTCACCATAGGTAGTAGTCTCAGCACCAAAGGCATGTCCTTCATAGACTGAGCCATCCTCGAGAACTAAAATCGCTTTCTTAGCCATTAGATTGCTTCGTCGTTTCGCTCCTCGTAATGACAAGGGAGTCATCTGCATAGGCTATCCCGCTGTTCACTATGGTTGCCATTACCTTACCCTTAAATTTATAGCCATCAAAAGGGGTATTTTTGCCCTTAGAGGCAAAGTAGCGGCTGTCTACCACCCACTCCCGATTTGGATCGAATATAGTGATGTTAGCTGGAGCGCCTACCTTCAGGGTGCCTAATTCGCCACTTTTGCCAATGATTTTCACTGGCTCACATGTCATCTTGGAAATTAGCACACTTAAGCTTATTTCTCCCTTATGCACTAAGCTCATTAAGCTGCCAAAAGCAGTTTCAAATCCGCTGATGCCAAAGGCGGCTAGCTCCATCTCACACTTCTTATCTGCTAGCGTATGGGGAGCATGGTCGGTAGCGAGGGCATCAATCACTCCGGTTTTAAGCCCTTCAATTAGGCACTTCACATCCTCGCTGGTTCGCAAAGGTGGATTTACCTTGGCATTGGTGTCATATTGAGATTGCTTCACTCCGCTCACAATGACATCGCTGTTTTTGTGCTCTTCTTTACTCACAACTCTTTCCTCTGTCAGCGTTATGTGGTGCGGAGTAACTTCAGCGGTAATTGGAATCCCTTCTTCTTTGGCACGGCGTATAAGTTCTACTGAACCGCAGGTGCTTACGTGCGCAATGTGCACCTTGGCTCTGGTCAACCTTGCTAAAGCCAGGTCACGTGCTACTATAATTTCCTCGGCTGCTGCTGGAATCCCCCTTAATCCTAATCTGGCAGATACCTGCCCTTCATTTATGACTCCGCCGTTGCTTAGCGTCTTGTCCTCACAATGGTCGATTATGGGTAATCCCAGGGCGTAGCTACAATCCATAGCACGACGCATCACTTGCGAGCTCGCCACAGTATCACCATCATCGCTAAAGGCAACCACCCCGGCTTTGGCTAGCTCATCCATGTCACAAATTTCCGTTCCTTTCCTTCCTTTAGTGATGCAGCCTATAGGAAGGACTTCGACGAAGCTATCCTTGCTCGCCTTTCGTTTGACCCAATCTACAACGGCACAACTATCTATAGGTGGATTCGTGTTCGCCATACAGCAAACACTGGTAAAGCCACCTATGGCTGCTGCCTTCGTTCCTGTAGCGATAGTTTCCTTATCCTCGAAACCTGGCTCACGGAGGTGACAGTGAAGGTCAACGAAACCAGGACACACAACAAGTCCTGTGGCATCGAGATTCTTCGCTTCGCTCAGAATGACAGAAAGCGAAGGGCTCGCAATGACAGTCGGTATTTCCCCTCCAATATGCACAATCCTGCCCTCAGCAATGAGTAAATCGCCAACCTGGTCTATACCCTGGCCAGGATCGATTATGTGACCGCCGCGAATAAGCAAAGATACAGATTTATTCATCCCTTGACATAGCTGCTGGGCTTGAATCTTCGAGCCTGAGCTTCATTTTCCGAATCAAAAATAATCAGATTCTCGGGTTTGATACTTCGAATCAAATGGCTTTCAGCGCTATGGTATTTCTTGTTCTCCAACTTCCCTTCATGCCAATCTGAACTAGCGATATATTGAGGGTGAAGCTCATGTTCGCAATAAATACACCTCAAGGTTAGAGGTTCGAAGTTTACTATCTTGAATTCAGGCTTTATATATCTTGTTTCCGTTTCTTGGTTTGACACACAAATTGGATTGGAACATCTGACTCCAGACTCTCGCTTATAAACAGGATAGTCTATTCTTTGAATAAGGGAACCGCTTTCTTTAGGAAGCACAGTTTCCCTAGCCCCTAATAAGAGGGCGATGAGCGCCATTCTGACGGGTACTCCGCGAGAAGCTTGCTTGAAATACATACTCCTGGGGTCAGCATCCATCTCGTAGGCCAGCTCGTCGACGCGGGGCAGCGGGTGCATAACAAGTGTTCTCTTAAACTCCTTTTCTTTAAGGAGCTTTTTATCCACCACCGGGTAATGCTTCTCCAACTCTTGCTCTTCTAATGTGGATACGCATCTTTCCTTTTGAAGCCTGGTGACATAAAGAGCATCAACTCCTGCCTCCAGCTCGATTTGAATACTGATATCAGGCATCATTGCAAGTTGATGCGGGCTGCTTGGGGTTATATACATAGCATCTAAGGGGAAAACTTCTCCTTTGGCTACGTGGTTCAGAGCTTCATATCTTTTCAGTTCACCGCCATATTCCGCAACCAGTCTCCTTAAAACATACTCCGGCATCTCAAGCCCTGGGCTGGGATGGAAAAGAATAGTTGTGCCGAACCTGGCTAACGCATAAGCTAAAGAATGTATCGTTCGCCCGTGCTTCAAGTCACCCCATAGGGCAACCCTCAGCCCCTTGATGGTTTGCCTCTCTTTCTTGATAGTGTAAAGATCACATAGGGTTTGTGTGGGGTGCTCATGCCCTCCGTCACCAGCATTTATTACGGGAATTCCAGCGTAGTCAGCAACCACTTTAGCTGCGCCCTCCCAGGGATGCCTGATGACGATTATATTGGCGTAACTCCCAATCACTCTCGCCATATCAGCAATGCTCTCACCTTTGGCTAAGGAAGTTGCTCCTATATCAACCGCGTTTATGACATGACCTCCCAGTCTAAACATCGCAGTTTCGAAAGACAGCCGTGTCCTGGTGCTTGGCTCAAAAAACAGACTTGCCATGATCTTCCCCTGGCATACACTGAACTGGTCACTTATCGAATCCGACATTTCATCTGCCAGGGAAAACACCGCCTCAATTTCCCCGTTGGATAAATCATCTATGGTTACTAGATTTCTATTTGCGAGATTCACGATAGCTCCTCCCTAATTCCTCCTTGAAGAGTTCGCTTTGGCTAAACTTACAATTGCCACCCCTTCTGTACCATCAATTTCCTCCAATTGAACCTGTATCTCCTCATCTCTGGAGCTTGGGATATTCTTGCCAACGTAATCAGCTCGGATGGGAAGTTCCCGATGGCCACGATCGATAAGCACAGCTAACTGTATAGACTTGGGACGTCCCAAATCCACGAGGGCATCCATAGCTGCTCTAATGCTCCGCCCAGTGTAAAGGACATCATCAACTAGGATTATCCGTTTAGCGGTGATGTTGGTGGGAATATTGGTGTTCTGGTTCGTCGACTTTAATTGCGCAGGCAAGATATCATCACGATAGAGGCAAATGTCCAGA
Source organism: uncultured Dehalococcoidales bacterium (assembly GCA_964514415.1). Taxonomy (GTDB): domain Bacteria; phylum Chloroflexota; class Dehalococcoidia; order GIF9; family AB-539-J10; genus CAZEQL01. The sequence continues at coordinate 19,503 of CAZEQL010000005.1, read as the reverse complement.
GCACCTACAGGAACAGAGACTCCTTCAAAGCTCTGAATTGTAATGGCTAATCTCTTGGCTAAAGGAACTCCCCTGGTTCGTATGCCAACGAGAACAATATCTTCAGCGCCCTTGTTTCTTTCTACGATCTCGTGAGCAATACGGGCTAGGGCGCGTTTTACATCCCCAGAAGTTAGAAGGACTTTCTTAGACATAAAAAAAACCTCTTGCTCTTAAACTGGCAAGAGGTTTCAACCAATGCTTCTATTGCAGCTTGTTTTAACAAACTTCCCCTTACCAGCCTCACTGGACTGATTTAAAGACTTTCATTAATGTTACCATGGTTACAGAAATAACGCAACCGCAAGTGGAGAAATTGTGAGCCATTCCTGGAATACCAGGGTGTTACTCCGTCTGTTTGAAAACATCACAGTTTAGTCCGCCGAGTAGGCTTTACATCGCCGCGGTAGTCAGGGGCAATGATGTTAAACACTAAACTCAGCTTGGGGTCTACCATCCGTGAACTGACCCTCGTTTCAATTTCATCCAGAGAAAAGCACATAGTAATCACCGTTGGTAACCTGGCATTGTAGCGATAATTAATTAGCTGGTATAGTTTTTCCTGAGCCCAAGGAGTAATTGTTTGTTCGCCAAAATCATCGAGTACTAACACCGGGCTTGTCTTAATTTTTTCGAAAAACTCATCATAGGATACCTTACTTTCAGGACTAAAGGTAGAGCGTAAATGGTCGAGAAGATCAGGGACGACCACAAAAAAGACTGGTTCGCCATGCACCAGCCTATAATTAGCAATAGCTGCTGCTAGATGAGTTTTGCCACATCCGTTGACGCCTTGGAATATTAACCAGCCCTCTGGGGAACGAGCGAAGTCCTTCGCTAGATTGAAAACTTGCTGCAAATTTTGACGCTGCTCTAAGGAGAGGTTTAACCGCTTGCACTCAAAGTTATCGAAGGTCATGGTCCGCAATAGCTCTAGCTGTAAGCTATCCAAGTGCTCCAGAGGTGATTTCTGCTCTATTACGTACACTTGGCAAAATTCGTTATTAACAAGATGACCACGTAAGCGTTCATCGAGTTTTTCCATTGGCACATCAGTGGTAATTACAGTTGCTAGCTGAGCATTGAAACGGTAGTTAAGAAGTTGCTCCAGTTTTTCCTGTGCCCAAGAGGTGGTGCTCCCTGCGCCAAGGTCATCAAGCACTAGCAAAGGTATGTTTTTCACTTGCTCAAACAGCTCATCATAGGTAATGTCGCTCGTGGGGCTGAAGGCAGAGCGGAGGTGATCTAAGAGGTCAGCAACACCGATGTAAAATACAGGCTGACCCAAGCTCAAACAGTAGTTGGCAATAGCACAAGCTAAATGAGTTTTACCACAGCTACTAGGGCCAAAAAATACCAGCCAACCTTTAGGATTATCAGCAAACGCTTTAGCTGCTTGGTAAATATGAGCGAATTGTTCTTGGTAGGTAACGTCTTTGACGCTTACTTTTGGAAGTAAATTATCAAAAGTAAACCGTGACAGGGAACCAAGATTGCTATATTTCTCAAGATATCTTAGTTTCTCTTTTTGCAGGTATCCTTTTCTACACTGACAAGGTACTGCCCGACTAAAATCTGGTTGTCCTGAATCTAGAAGAGGGTAAATGAATCCGGCTCCCTTGCAAATAGGACATGTTTCTTCCTCCCCACTTCGCTCAGGGTCAGAATGACAAGCAAGGCTATCTTTTGACCAAGTGTCCGTACTTACCCTTGATATATTTGTCGGGGCCACCTTCTTTAGTATTTTTCCTATGTTCTCCACCTTCTTTTCCTTCACTAGCCCAACGTTCGAGAATGCGAGCGATGTACTTCCAACTGCGTTTATTCATTATGACTGCTTCTTTGAAGGCTTGCTTGATCCATTGCTCCGGGTAGAGCTTCTCGGCTTCTTTGAGTTCCTCAGCAAGCATCGGCGTTATTATGCCTATATTTTGCTCATAGAGAGAAAAAATATTTTCCTGGAGTGGTACCTTGCTAACGGGATGTTTACCATTCTTGCTCATAGCTTTCAATTCAGACTCAGAATTGATGGAATAAACTTCTTCGGGCTGCCCATCTATATCTAAAATCGCCCTCACAATGATGCCATCTTTCTCAGCCAGACTTAAAGCGCCCCGCAGCATCCCCTTCTCCATCCCATTTATCAAGGGGCCAAAAGACGACAACTCTTTATACGTAACAAAATCAGCAGCCTCTGGCTTATGGGCACTTCCCTCCGCGCTACTTCCCTTTACCTCGCGGGGGGTATGAAGACACTGCAGCTGCTTACACTGGAGCAAGTGCAAAATATACAGCGTCATCTTCAGCTCGGCCAGGTTATGGACTTTTGGCATCACCCGGGTGAAGAAGGCGACTGGTAGGGAAGTGAACTCTGCCTCTGGGGAAAAACCGTGGGACTGCTCCTCCATCACATCCTTATCTCCTGCTCCAGGTTGTCAAATTTAGCGATTTTGTTCAAAAAGCGCAACTTAAACTGCCCCAGGGGGCCATTACGGTGTTTGGCTATAATAATGTCAGCAATACCTCGCGGGTAAGGCTCCTTCTCGATGTCGTGCATCCTGTACCATTCCTCCTCAGTATAATGCATGTCGTCTCTATTAATAAAAATAACAACATCGGCATCCTGCTCAATGCTGCCACTTTCGCGCAGGTCGGCAAGCTGAGGTATATGGGGCTCTCGCCGATCCACAGCTCTACTGAGCTGAGACAGCGCCAGCACAGGCACGTTTAGCTCTCTGGCCAGGGTTTTCAATGAGCGGGTTATCTTACTGAGTTCCTGAGCACGGGTTTCATTCCTGCCAACGCTCTGTATCAGTTGTAAATAATCAATTATAATCAAGTCTACGCTGCGCTCAAGGTGAAGACGGCGTGCCTTGCTTCTTATCTCCATCGTTTGGAGCATAGGCGCGTCATCGATATATATTGGCGCCTCAGACAAAATCCCGCTGGCCTCCATAATCCTCGCCTCTTCCTGCTCGGTAAATCGCCCCGAGCGAACGCGCTTGGAATCCACCCCCGATTCGCTGGACAGAAACCTCTGAGCCACAGCCTCACAGGGCATCTCCAAGCTGAATAATACAACGCAGGCTTTTTGATTGATGGCGGTGTTTCTGGCGATATTGAGAGCCATGCTTGTTTTGCCCAGACTGGTTTTGGCAGCCAGGATAATCAGGTCGGATCTCTGTAATCCCCCCAGCAAATCGTCCAGCGCAGCAAACCCGGTAAGAGGATAAGCTATCGCCTCGCCATGCGACGTTGCTGGTAACCCCGAATATTCAAAATACTGGCCTAAAGCATCGCGAAGCGAAACGAGATCCTTGGGCCCCCGCTTCATCCGTATCTGAAATAAGATATCCTCAGCCTTGCTGAGGCTGCTTTCGACATCCGTGTCGGGCCCGTATCCGATGGCGGCAATTTGCCCCGCAGCAGCAATGAGTCGCCGCATTATTGCCGTGTCGGACACTATCTGAGCATAATATTCCACATGGAGGGATGTGGGTACGATAGATATTAGATGACTTAAATAGGCAGCACCACCAATTTGTTCTAAGCTGTTCATGCGCATTAACTCGTGAGCTACTGTAATCTGGTTTATAACTTCATCAGGACGTTGATAAAGGGAGAGACAGGCCTGGTAAATTGTCCGATTTGTCTCCTCAAAAAAATCCTCAGGCTTAAGCAAGACGGCAACCTTTAATATGGCATCGGGGTCAACGAGCAAGGAGCCAATAACTGCTTCCTCTGCCTCAATATCATGAGGCGGTAATTTCTCTTGTGCCATATTTAAGCATTCTCTCGCTCAATAACTACTGTGATTCGTGGCTTGAGGTCTTTAGCTAATCTAACAGTTAGTTCATAATTGCCTGCTTGGCGTAAAGGCTTGTCTATATCTATATTCTTTTTATCAACAACAAAACCCAAGGTTTGGCTTAATTCCTCAGCTATATCAGTAGCCGTAATAGAGCCAAACAGGCGGTCTCCAATACCTATACGCGCCTGGAAATGAACTTCAGTTCCTTCTATTTGTTTAGCTAGCTCAGCTAATTTGGCTTGGTCAAGACCCCCCTGAACCTTTTCCTTTTGAATCCTCGACTCTGCTGCTTTTATAGCTGTCGGTGTGGCTATTAAGGCTAAGCCTTGAGGCAGAAGGAGATTCTTAGCATAGCCTTTGGCTACCTCCTTCATCTCTCCAGCTATTCCCTCCCCAGGAAGATCCTTTAGTAAAATAACTTTCATGTTCCCTCCTTTATAGGGATTTCTCATCGTAGGAGTGAAGATTTAACTTCGCCCTGCGATCGCTGCTCAGGACCAAAGACTCGCGTCTGCAATCCCACAGCTACGTTATTAGAGCAAACCTAAGAAATTCGCTGCTGATAGAGCAGCCGTGGCGCCATCACCGGCGGCGGTTATGACTTGCCTGGCCGAGTTATGTCGAATGTCCCCAGCAGCGAATATTCCCGGCACGCTCGTTTCCATCAGCTCATTAGTGAGTACGTACCCTTTTTCGTCGAGAGGCAAAATCCCTCGTAGGTAGCCGGTATCAGGTTCCGAGCCCACAGCAACAAAGACTCCTTCCATCCCTAATGTTGATATTGTGGCATCTCTGGTATTTTTCAATTTGAGTTGCCTCACTACCCTGTCGCCCTCGATTTGAGATACCACAGCATCCCAAACGAACTCTATTTTTGGCTCACGCATCACTCTTTCCTGCAATATCTTGCTGGCCCGAAGCTGGCTGCGGCGGTGGATGACTTTAACCGAGGAAGCGAACTTGCTCAAGTATAGGGCCTCGATTATGGCAGCATCGCCACCTCCTATCACGGCCACTGTTTTGCCCTTAAACAAAGGGCCATCACACGTAGCGCAATAGGAAACGCCCCGACCTACAAATTTCTCTTCTCCAGGAACTCCTAGCTTGCGGAATTCCGAACCAGAAGCAATTATTACCGTCTCAGCTACAAAATCGCCTTCGCTGGTGCTTATCAAGTTATGCCTGTTGCTGGCTACCAGGCTGGTGACCTCAGCAAGCAAGGTTTTAAGCCCATAGCTGGTAGCCTGCTCGCGCATAAGCTGCCCCAATTTGATGCCTGAAACGCCTTGGGGAAAGCCAGGATAATTCTCAACTTGCTCGGCGCCGATTATCTGCCCGCCGACTATCCCTTTCTCAATAAGCAGAGCATTGAGCTGTGAGCGGGCGCAATATAACCCAGCAGTAAGTCCAGCGGGGCCACCACCAATGATAATTACCTGATAACTTTTGCTCATTTGCTTTCTATCCTTTCCCACATATCACAACGTCCTCCCCATCTAGCTAGAACCCTGCTACCAACGGAAATTTGCGAGATTTCACAAAGGTTGGGACAGGCTTTACATACAAAAGAGGACACCGTGAATTCTGTTTGGCTAACACCGAATCCCTTAAAGTTTGTCCTGTGGCTATTATTTCTCGTTTCTTCGTGCACCAACATGGCAGCTCCGATGGCGCCCATGAGTTCCTTACGAGGTGGAACATAAACTTCTGTGTCGAAGGTTTCATTAAATGCCCTGATTATTCCTTTATTAAAAGCAACACCACCTTGAAATACCATCCGAGGTCGGATTTCCTTACCCAGGGCAACATTGTTTAGATAATTGCGCACCAGGGCTTGGGATAGGCCATAGATGATATCATCTATGGGATAACCCATTTGCTGCTTATGAATCATGTCTGATTCAGCGAATACAGTACATCGCCCGGCGATACGCGCCGGATTTTTACTTCTCAAGGCATGTCCTCCAAAGTCCTCAATTCTTACATTTAGACGTTCAGCTTGATGGTCTAGAAAGCTGCCAGTGCCGGCAGCACACACTGAGTTCATGCCAAAATCTACAACCACACCGTTACGAATTACAATAATTTTGCTATCCTGCCCTCCGATTTCAAAAACAGTTTGCACCTCAGGCACATGGGACATAGCAGCGACGGCGTGGGTAGTAATCTCGTTTTTTACCAAATCTGCACCAAGGATAATCCCAGCCAGCGCTCTGCCGCTTCCTGTAGTAGCTACTCCAGAAATTTCAGCCCCAGGGGGCATTTGTCTCCTTATTTCCTCCAGCCCCAGCTTTATCATATCAACCGGGTTGCCCTGAGTTCGTAAATAAATAGATGCCAATACTTCATTGCTTCCATCAAGCAAAGCTAGCTTAGTGGTGACCGAACCAACGTCAACGCCGAGATAAGTTTTCATACTTCCCTTATTCTAACCTTTTGAGCGATGTTCCACCAAAACTTTCAAGTCTATCACGAACGGAGTTTTTGATGCTCTCCTGTAATTCACGAGACCTTTTCTGTCTTAGATTCAGAATAGGATAAAACAAAAACGAAACGATTGTTGCAAGAATGAGGAATACTATCATCTGTTTACTTCTAATAAACTTATCCAATACTTCGAACTCCGGTGCCATCTCGCCTCCTTCTTCTAAAACTTAGAAGGTCTACAAAAGCCTCAAGCCTGGTTAACATTCCTTGCTTAGCTAATTGCTCATCACAAATGACAGCTAGCACAGGTATATCTTCTCTAGTTGAGGACATAATATTTTGAGCTACTATTTCAGGCATGCAGGTAAAAGGAGCTAAATGAATTACTCCATCACACCCCTCCCGAGCGTAGAGCACCTTCTCCCCTACTGATTCCCAGCCATCACCACCCACATCGTGGTCAAGGTAAGGTTTAGCCAATTTGTGAACCTTCCTCCATTCATCCACGCCTAAGTAATTAAGGAAAAGGCTATATTTGATCCATCGAGAAAGGGTTATAGTTCGCTTAACCTCTACCCCTAATTTGCCTAATTCCATTTCGATATCCATATTAGCAAAAGGCTCGATAACAACATAGATTTCACCAACTATGCCTACTTTGAGTGGGGCAGTGTGAGAATTCTTAGGAACCTTGTCTAGCTTATCCATGTATTCTTTGGTCTCTCTTTTTACTGTCTTACGATCTCCTGCCTCATCGATAGCTTCAATAGCCTCTCGATAAATTCGATTAGCCATCCCGATTTCCAGCTCCGTTGCTCGCGTTTTCTGGACTGCTCTTTCTACTTTATCCAGGGCAGCTAACTTACTTACGCCAAAGAAAAATGCCGAAATAATCTTAGTCCAAGGAGCATTATCAGATATATCCTTTATAAGACGGAAAATGCTAGCAAATTTATTATGGGATACGTCAATAGTGAGGAAATGAGTATTGTAGCCCAAGTCATGAAGCATTTGTTCTTGACCTTTGGCGTAGTAGCCTAATCGGCAAATGCCGGTACCTCTTGCCTGGACTAGAGTATCCGCTCCCATCTCACAGCTTTCAATTAAGCTACCCAAAGTTAGCTTATAGGGCAAACAAGCCTCCGTTGGTGAATACTTGACTCCGAGGTCTAAAGTCCTCTGAGTCATTGGCGGCGGGATTATAAGATCCCTTTCGCCAGCTCCTAGCCTCTGCGCCATGGCTTTTACGGGGATATAGACATTACCAAAATGAGGTGTACCTACACGCATGTCCTTTCTTTCCATTTGACCATATCCAGAAAAGCCTCTAACCGAGTAAGCAAAGCCCCGTCACTGGAATGCTCATCTAAGGTAAGATGTAAAAAGGGAATCTCCAGCTCCCTGGCCCTATGTTCCACCATGCCTATCATCATCGAATCAGGACCACAGCCAAAGACAGAGGGATTAACAATACCATCAACTTTAGACTCTAAATAGTATTCACCACCACCGATAATGTCAACTTCAAATGCCCAATGGGGAATTCCCACCAGCCTCCTTGCCGCAGCATCAAGCGCACTTCCAGACACCATTTCCGGAACGAGAGTTTTAACTCCCATCGAGTGCAGTCGGGAAAGCAGACGATGATTAAGATAATCATCATAGATAACATAAGGGTGCCCAATAACGGCAATAGTCAGCAGCGGAGATAACTCAGAGCCAAAATCTGACTGGTGGTTAACCTGGCACATTCTGCTGATAGCCTCAACGCATGTAATCCCCTCACTGGACGTTTTGCTTCGATAAGTCAAATTGCTATTCCAGGCATCTTCAACAGCTTTTTTAATCTTAAATGGATTAGAGGTAAAATAGTGCCCCAATTTATAGATGCTCTGGTATAGATGATAGCGTCCCTCCTCCAGATTTATTACTGGATCAAGAATTACAGGGCATTCTGGGATTAAAGCTTTAACCATGTCGGGTAAGCCAATAATCTTGGAGCAATTATAAGTCTTTCTACCCAGACTGGTAATAGCCGGGACGAAAATGCAGTCACATTTTCCTATCAGAGAGATAACGTGGCCGAAAAAGAGCTTTACTGGTAGGCAAGTATCGGCAACTGCCCGCGAAATACCTGAATCTAATATGGTCTTGTTAGTTGGCGATGATACCACCACCTCAGCGCCCAATCTTTCAAAAAAAGTTTTCCACATAGGAAAATATTGATAATAAAGCAAGGCTTGTGGAATGCCCACTCTAAGCATCGCCGTAAAACTCCTGCTTAATTTTATCGACTATTTCAGGTTGACTGAAGATATCAACTACAGTCATTGCCATTGCTTTGGCTGCGTCTAATAGACCTTTCTGCCCTGTTTCCGAAGCTGCTGCAGAAGCAAACTCCGGTGTATGCAACGATACATCGGGAGAAGCAATAGCCACTGTGGGGTGTATGCTAGGCACGACTTGACTAACATTCCCCATATCTGTGCTACCAGATCCAAAACGAACGTCAAAAGCCTCCACATGACGCCCCAGCGCTTCAAGATTCTCTCTGAATAACCCAGCCAAAACCATGTTGCTCTTCATAGAGGCATAAGTCCTGTCTCCCCAATTATATTTTAACTTAGCTCCAGTAGCTAGGGCTGCCCCTTCGAAACAGTTTAAAACCCTTTCCTTCAGTTCCTCTAGATAAGCATCATCTGGAGCACGTATCAGAAACCTGGCAGCGCTGTGGGAAGGCACTATGTTAGGCGCCTCACCACCATCAGTGATTATGCCGTGAATACGTGCCTCCGACCTTATATGCTGGCGAAGCGAATTTATAGAATTAAAGGACAAAATTAGAGCCTCAAGAGCGTTTACACCTTGATGAGGTTGAGCAGCAGCATGAGCTGGCCGGCCAAAGAATTCCACATCCAAGGAGGCGCAGGCAAGCATCTGAGTGATTACCATATTATGCATATTAGGATGCACCATCATAGCCACATCTATTTCTTGAAACACGCCGGCTTGCACCATATCTATCTTGCCACCAAATACCTCTTCACCAGGAGTACCCAAAACTACAATACTACCTCCCAAAGCATCAATAGCAATCTTGCTGGCTATGCCTGCGCCAACTGCTGAGGTAGCTATTAAATTATGTCCACAGCCATGTCCTATTTTGGGCAAAGCGTCATATTCAGCAAGCAGAGCAACCCTGGGGTTACCTTGACCATATATTGCCCGAAAGGCTGTAGATAAACCAGCAATACCTCTCTCTACATGAAATCCATTATCTTCTAGATAATCGGCAAGCCAGGTTGATGCCTTTTCCTCCTGAAAACCTAACTCAGGGGTATCATGGATTTTGAGGCTTAACTGGATAAGCGGTTGTTTTTGTGCTTCTATTGCATCTTTTATCTTTATCTTCAATTGTTCTACTTGCAACCCTCGCAAATAGTTATTATACTTTGTATTCAGCTTAAATTTCTAGGAGTTGCTATTCCGATTTAGCTATGACAAGAGAGAAACCGAAAAAAGAACCTCTCGAGGGTTTAATAAATGTAGCTCAGTTGTTGAAAGAGCCTGTTGGCTCAAGCCGCAGCTATGATATAGATGAGGTAATCACTGAGCGAGTTGTGGGTTCTGTTAAAGGCAAGGTAACGCTGATTCGCAGCAGTTGGGGAATTCTAGTTCGAGGTAAGTTAACTGCCAAGCCAGAGCTCATATGTAGTCGTTGTCTCAACGCTTTCTTATGCTCTATAAGCTTCAATATAGAAGAAGGATTCTTTCCCACAGTTGATGTGTCTGGCGGGTTGCCCCTTTCTTTACCTGAAGAATCAGACGGTTTCACCATTGATGGTAATCATATGCTTAACCTGGGCAAGTTAATACATCAATATACCTTGTTGAATTTGCCTATGAAACCGCTATGTCAACCTGACTGTGTTGGAATAAAGGAGATGAGTTCATATGGCTCTACCTAAGAGGAAGTATGCTAAAGCGCGTCAGGGAAAAAGGCGCAGCCATCTTAAATTAACTTTGCCTGCCTTGGATACATGTCCCCAATGTCACAGTCCTAAGTTAGCTCACCACGTTTGTCCTACCTGTGGCACCTACAATGATAGGCAAGCAATCGAGGTTGAATCCCCCAAGAAAAGCTAGTTAGGAGTATGGCTGAGGCATCCAAGATAGCCTATGTTTTCCCTGGGCAGGGCTCCCAGAAAATAGGAATGGGAGTAGATCTATATAATGCCTATCCCTCAGCCAGGGAAGTTTTTGACGAAGCCGATGATGCCCTGGGCTTTTCTCTTTCTCGCTTGTGCTTTGAAGGACCAGAGAATGAATTGACAAAGACAAATAATGTTCAGCCAGCAATATTAATAACTAGCATTGCTTGTCTTAGAGCAGCTCAGGAGACCAGCGACAGTAGTTTGCCTTCCCCCACTTTTGTTACTGGGCACAGTTTGGGTGAATACACCGCTCTTGTGGCTACTAACGTTCTTAGCTTGGCTGATGCTGTTCGCCTTGTTAGGGAAAGGGGAAGATTAATGTACAAAGCTGGGATGGAAAATCCCGGAGGCATGCTAGCCGTAATAGGACTTGATAAAAAAGCTGCTGAGGATATTTGCTCTCATAGCAAAACTGAAATCTCCAATGTAAATTGCCCCGGGCAGATTGTAATTAGTGGCACTATTGACGCTTTGGCTGAAGCTAACAAACTAGCTAAAATGAAAGGCGCTCGACTTATTCCATTAAAGGTAAGCGGGGCTTTTCACTCCGCTTTAATGGAACCAATTACGGGTGAATTCCGTGAACTCCTCTCAAGTTTGTTGTTTCAGACACCGGCAATTCCTATAATAGCTAATGTAACGGCTCAACCGTTGACTGATGTCGATTCAATAAAAGAAGAGCTTTTAAAACAGCTCCGTCATTGCATTCAATGGCAGCGTTCTGTGGAATATATGATGCATAATGAGGTTACCGCCTTTTATGAGATAGGCCCTGGGAGAGTGCTCAGCGGTTTGATTAAACGAATCAACCCGGAGTTACAGACTTTCAATATTTCAGGGATTGAAGATATTACACAGCTCCCCTATCTAACCTTCTCACTTAAAGAGTGAGGGTAAAAACCATGACGGGTATCAGGCGAAAGGCAAGAGTCACTGCCCTTCAAATGCTTTATGAACTTGATTGCACTGAACATAGAGCGGAGGAAATTCTAGCTCGTTTAGCAGGTGAGAACGCTTTGTCTCCAGAGGCACTCAATTTCAGTAAGGAGCTTGTGCAAGGAGTGCTCCAAAATAAATCCAAGCTTGACAACCTCATTAAACACTTCGCCCCGGCCTTTCCTACAGAGCAAATGCCCATCATTGATAAAAACATCTTGCGTCTTGCTATCTTTGAAATTTTATTTAATAATAACACACCAATTAAAGTAGCTATAAATGAGGCTGTGGAGTTAGCCAAGAGTTTTGGTGGTAATTCTTCACCTCGGTTCGTTAATGGAGTATTGGGATCAATAGCAACCGAGTATAGCCCGAAAATAAACCAAGTGAAACTTAAGGAGGTAAGGTGACAACTGTTTTTGACCGGTTAAAGAAAGTGATTGTAGAGCAGCTAGATGTCGAGGTGAAACAATTGATGCCAAAGGCATCTTTTACAGATGACCTCAATGCCGACTCTTTAGATTTAATTGAGCTTATTACAGCTATAGAGGAGGAATTTAGTACTCCGGGAATAAAGCTGGAAATAGCTGATGAGGATGCCGAGAAAATACAAACTGTTCAGGATGCCGTTGATTATCTCTACGACCACGGGATAGTTGACTAATAATGGTCCAATTGTCCAGTTAAAGGTATCAGCCTGCCAAAGTTCGCCAAAGGTGGGGAATAGATTGTCTGTTGTTGATAGTTAGTGCTGTGCCAATTGAGGGGAGGTAGAAGTACGTTGTCACGTACAATAGTAGCTGTAGGGGCGATTATTCAAGGTAATGAGGATAGGATCCTTCTAGTGAAGCATAAGAAGGAAAGAGGTGGCTATTGGCAAGGGAAGTGGATTTGCCCTGGGGGGAAGCTCGAGTACGGTGAGCGCATCGAGGATGGGATTAAAAGGGAAGTTAAAGAGGAAACAAATCTGGAGATAGAACTGATAATGCCTTTGGTGCCCTTTGAGCGAATTGTCAAAGCGAATAAGGAACCTGGTTTACATGTCATCTACATTGATTACATAGCTAAGTTGTTGGGTGGTAAGCTTAAAACAGGCAGCGATGTTGGCGAAGCTTTATGGATAGAAAAAGGGGATATCCCCAAAATATGGCAAGAGTTACATGAGGATACCCAGAAGTTGCTTAAGATAGCTAGGATTGTTTAGAGCTTATTTGTCTTTTTTTAGCCTCCTTTGCTTCTTCTCAAATGTAATAGTTCTGAAGCTGTCTAACTAGCTTTAGATAAGAAAATTTTGGGAAATTTTAGACAAATCTATTGTGTTTCCATTTTGTGTATGATACTTTGTGCCTAGAATTTAAGAGCGGGAGGTGATTTATGATGACAGAAGCAAGTGCATCTGCTTCGGGGCAATCAGAATCTAAATACCGTTGGGTTATTCTTGCCATTCTATTCTGGTCACAGGTCTTCTTGTCCATGGGGGCATATGCCTGGGGAATATTGGGTATGTACCTCCGCCCAGCGTTGGGTATCAGCCATGCTCAAGTGGGTATGTTAACCTCAGTTCTTTACCTTGGTTCAGTGATTATAGCCACTCCCTCAGGGATTATGGTTGATAAAATGGGTGCTCGCAAATGGCTCATTATCTGTCTCCTCTTGATGGGGATTCCCTTTATAGCTATGAATTTTGTCAATAGCTACACTCAGCTCCTAGTTCTCGCTGGTGTTGCTGGTTTAAGTTATGGAATATTAAATCAGGTTTCAACTAAGGGAATAATGTATTGGTTCAGTACCAAATTTAGGGCTACCTCCTTGGGCATCAAGCAAGCTGGCGTGCCTGTTGGAGGAGCTATAAATGGTGTTGCCATGGTTGCTTTGGCTTCAGCATTTCACTGGCATAAGGCGGTATTGATGGTTGGTGTTTTATGCTTAATCTTGGCCCTTGTTAGTTTTATTTTATACCGGGAGCGCCCACCTGAAACAGCAGGGGAATCTGCCCCTGAGCCATCATCAAAGGCTGCATCAAAATCCCCTCCAAAACAAAAAGGGGGATTACGTGCTGTATTAAGGCGTCCGGAGCTAGTACTAACCCTGCTAGTGATGCCTCTTCTGGCAGGGGGACAAGCTGGCTTTGGTGCTCACTGGCCCCTTTATCTTGTAGAGAATGCCGGTTTTACCAAAGAGATGGCGGGAACTTGTTTTATGGTCGGCATGATAACCGGCGCTGTTGCCCGTCCTGGCTGGGGCTTGTTTAGCGACCGTGCTCTCCACGGGGATAGGATGAAAGCCATCATCATTATTTCTGTTGTAGCTTTCTTGGGTTCAATAGGGGCAATGTCTCTTTTATATCTTGGTGCTCCTGTATGGCTGGCATTTGTAGCTGCAGCATTTATGGGTGCGGGATTCTTGGGCTTCCATGGTGTAATTATGGCACTTGTCGCCGAAATTGCTGGCACGGCACTGGTGGGCTCAGTTAGCGGTATTTTAGTCACGGTGTCGTGGATAGGGATAGTTGTAATACCCATAGTCTATGGAGTTATTGGCGACCATTGGAACTATACGTGGTGTTGGGGTTTAAGCGCCGTTTTTGCTGCCATAGGTGCTATCGCATATACTGTCTTCCTCATTCGACGGCGAAGTGCGCCCAGCGAAGCATAGAAGATTAACTGCTTGGGATATAAAATAATCGCTTATCCAAAGCGAAGCACATTGTCAGGAGGGATGGCAAAAGGGGAATCGGCTTCTTTTTGGGGAAGCGCGTAGAAGGCAAGCACGACTGTAGGTTCATCCACATCTCGGTAGTCTCGGTTAAGTTATTGCGTCATTTGGCTTTGCCACCAGATTCGAATCTCTAAAGCCTCTCTTTCCATATCAGTGGCCAAATGAACTTCGACTTCCTCCCTTAGTGGCACCAGGTAGAGTGACTATTTCATGATTGAACAAAGAAATTTGATGGTATCCGTTGATTATCCGTTTCTCTGGTAAACAGAAGATATCTTTGGACGAGATATATGGCTTGGGGAAAGAAACAGGCTATTCCCTTCTTCTCTGGCTTTCTCAAAACGGACACCCGGTGTTTCTCCAGTCGTTTGTGTATCTGCATATATCCCTCCTTTGCGGAGGGAATGCATCACCTGCAGTTCACTTCTCAGGCGTTAGCCGTTCACTTTTAAATCGTAAATAAAAGATTTAATAATGTTGAGTTAGTTAACATGTCAGACAATCCAATTCGAAATTATTGCATTGGAGGGAAAGCATTGCTAAAATAACCCAACCTGTTAATAATTGAGGCGTAATCATGATAAAGTCCTCGGTTTTAGTTCTTAACCAAAGCTATGAGCCCCTCAATCTATGTCGCACACGACGGGCTATAGTGTTGCTCTTTCGTGGCAAGGCTGAAGTGCTGGAAAACAGCAGAGGCGAACTTCACTCTGTCACCCAGATTTTTCAAATACCTTCGGTAATTCGCCTGGTTTATATGGTTAAACGCCCTTACCATCAAAGGAAGCTGACTAGAGTCGAGGTGTTTAATCGTGATCGTTATACCTGTCAGTACTGTGGGCAACAAATAAAGGAGCTTACCTTAGACCATGTTATCCCGCGGCGGCGAGGTGGAGAACATGCCTGGGAGAATGTAGTTAGCGCCTGTATCCTTTGCAATCGTCGCAAAGGTGGGCGTACACCTGATGAAGCTGGGATGAGGCTGCTTCATCAGCCACATCTACCTCATAACAATGGTTTCTATGTCCCATATCACCTTCTCAACAATCATAGTGAGTGGCAAAAATATCTATTTCCTTAAATTAACTGACTGAGTGGTAATTCCTTAGTTGTCTCGCTATCGAGCTTTACTGTTACCGTTTCCCTTAAGAGATTGGTGCTGACTACTGTAGCTTTGCCACAGGACGTTGATACTTCCTGACCTAACCGAGGCATTTTCTTTTTTATAGCTGCGTATTCCTTACCTTCATATGCCAAACAGCAAAGAAGTTGCCCACAAATACCTGATATCTTCATGGGATTTAATGCCAGGTCCTGTTCCTTAGCCATTTTGATGGACACTGAGGGAAACTCAGTGATGAAGGTCTGGCAACATAAAGGATAACCACACTTGCCTATGCCACCTATCAACCTTGCCTCATCTCTTGAGCCTATTTGCCGCAACTCCACCCTTGTTTTAAAAATTTGCCTCAACTTTCGAACCAATCCTCGGAAGTCAACCCTTTCTTGAGCACTAAAAAATATAATCAAGTGACTACCATCAAGGTTATAGCGAGCCAATAAGGGCTTCATTTTTAAACCAAGCTTAGCTGCTGTTTCCCTGCACTTTGTTAAAGCTTCTTTTCCCAGGGGCTGTTGGGTTTTTTCCAGATCTTCTGGTAGAGCTCGGCGTATTACTGGTACCAACGATTTGGTTTGCTTTTGGCCTTCGACTTCAGGAATGATGACCCTAGCCAAGTCTAACCCATGACCGGTGTCCACTACTACATAGTCACCAAAGTGCAGTAACATATCACCAGCAGCACAATATAATAGTTTGCCTAAAGGTTGGGAGTGGACTGCAATTATCTTAGCCATTCGTAACTTCCTTTTTGGGCATATTAAGCATTAGCGATTCCAATGCCAGGCGGGGATTAACATTCCTGGAAATTTCCTCGCGTAGCAGGCCTAAATTGGTAAGGAATTCTTTAACTTGGCTTAAGCTCAATATCTCCGCTTGTCTTTTTAAAGTTGCTTTATAATCTATATTAGAGATGGCTTTCTTGCAACCACCTTTGATTAACATCAAATCGCGCCACCAACTGAGCCATGCCTCCATTATTTCAGCTACAAGCCTTCGATCCTGAGTAAATTGAGCAGCTAACTCTTGAGCATATGCGAAACGTTGTTCCAAGCTGGCAGTTAACAGAAGGGATAACTTGGCTATTCTTTGAGATCGCTGATTTAATACTTCATCATCTGCCAAAGCAGATAATGCCCAGCCGAGACAGCCGTGACATAAACAAGCCAAAAGCTTTGCTTTAGCGGAGTCGACATTATACGAGTCAACAAGCACCCTTTGTATTTGCTCTGAGGGCATAGGCTTCAATTCCAGTCGCTGGCAGCGGGAAACAATTGTAGGCAAGAGACGACTCTCCTCAGCAGCCAACAAAAGCCAAACTATTTTAGATGGTGGCTCTTCCAGAATCTTGAGTAAAGAATTAGCTGCTTCGTTAGACAGATATTCCGAATCATCAATGATAAATACTTTGCATTTACCCTCATACGGTGGCAAGTTAGCTAAACGCTGAAGCTCGCGGATGTCATCAATGCCAATCTCCGTTTTAGAACCTGAGCTGAGAAAGATAACATCAGGGTGTTTGCCTTCATGGATTCGGTGGCAGGAATAGCACTGACCGCAAGGCGGCTCGAGCCCATCACAATTTAACGCCTGGGCCAAATTAAGGGCTAAAGTCCCTTTACCCACATGACGTGGTCCCACCAAAAGATAGGCATGGGCTATCTTGTTCTCTTTAAGGCTATGGTTAAGCAAAGTTAAATTTTTCTCCTGTCCTATCACCTGCCACATTTTTGCCTACAGCCTGATGAATCAGGCAACTACAATAAATCCAGTCTCATCAAATCTTGATAGTTTTCCCGGCGCCTAATGAGGCGTGCTTCACCTTTCTCTACCATGACTATAGCTGGCTTAAGCAAGGCATTATAATTGCTCCACATAGGGATGGAATAAGCACCACAAACAGGAATAGCTATAATATCGCCAGGAGAGGCTAAGGCTAACTTTGTGCCCTTTACTAAGATATCTCCTGACTCACAAAGCTTACCAGCGATAGTAACCGAGTCCTCTTCTGCCTCTAAAGCTTTGTTGGCTATTAAAGCCTCATATTTAGCCTCATAGAGAGCTGGGCGAATATTGTCGCTCATACCACCATTGATACAAATATACTTCCTTATGCCGGGTATTTCCTTTATTGCCCCAACTTCATATAGTGCTACCCCTGCTTGTCCTACAATTGCCCTCCCTGGTTCAATAATGAGCCGGGGGGGGCTAAATTTTAGAGCTGAAATGACGCTGTTGAGCTTGCCGGTTATAGCCTCAGCATAATCAGCTATAGCTAGTATCTTGGAATCCAGGGTGTATTGAACAGCAAAGCCGCCGCCAATGCTAAATTCTCTGAGTCTAAAGCCGAGTTTTCTCTCCATCTCTTGGGCAAAGCGAAGAATAAGCTCCATAGCTATCTCATAAGGCTCTGTTTCAGGCACGGGAGAGCCGAGATGGAAATGAAGTCCTGAAAGATTAAGGTTAGTAGCTAACATAGCTTGTTTTACTGCCTCTTCAGCTTGTCCCGTAGTCAGGGGGAAGCCAAACTTGCTATCTAGTGTTCCTGTAGTGGTATATTGATGGGTGTGAGGGTCAACTCCTGGGGTAAGGCGAAGCAAAATATTCTGACTAACTCTTTTCTCCTTAGCTAATTCATTGAGCACCTCAAGCTCATAGAAGTTGTCTACAACCACTCGACCAATGCTCCAATCCAGAGCTAGCTTTAACTCCTTTGACGTCTTATTATTGCCGTGGAAGTAAACCTTATCCAGAGGGAAATTTACTGAATGGGCGATGCTAAGTTCGCCACCAGAGACCACGTCGAGGCCTATGCCTTCTTGTTGTAAGATCAGGGCTAAAGCCCGGTTTAAGAAGGCTTTAGAAGCATAGATAACCAGGGTATCAGGATAATGTTTGGAGAACTCGATTTTAAATTCACGGCATTTATGGCGAAGAGTGGATTCATCGAAAAGGTAAAGCGGCGTGCCAAACTCCTTAGCCAGGTCAACAACATCACAGCCACCGATGCCGAGGTGACCTTGACTGCTTACCTCGGCAGTTAAAGGAAACAGAGCGAGTTTGGACACACTTTTTGTATTCAATTTGATATAGAATGTTACCTCACCTTCACTACACGAGTCAACAAAAGCAGTCCTGCTCGATGTCCTAAGTCAAAAGGCTCAATCCAGGCTCCTTACTTTCACCCATCGGCAGCAACTCCACACACATTTTGGTGACAGGTGCTTTAAGCCGCTTTGAGTTAGGCGCCCATTTTTTCTGGTGTAAAAATGTAAATGTCATATCCACTTGCCTTGAACCATCGGGAAGGTTTAAGAAACTTCTTTGACAGGGAAGCGGAGGCGAAGTAGAATTCACAATCACAATAATGTATAGCAAGACTGTACTCGATAATGGTTTGAGGGTCATCACCAGCCCTATGCCACATAGCCGCTCAATATGCATTGCCGTGTTTGTTGGTGCCGGCTCCTGTTATGAGAACCAAAGGGAGGTAGGCATTTCCCACTTCGTTGAACACCTCTGTTTCAAAGGCACACAGCAGCGACCGACAGCTAAGGAGATAAGTCAAGATATCGAAGGAGTTGGTGGCATAATCAATGGCGGCACGGATAAAGAAGAAACTGTTTTTTGGTGCAAGGTGGCCAGCCCTCATTTCCCTATTGCCTTAGATGTGCTAGCTGATTTACTGTTTAACTCCCGCTTTGATAGCAAGGATATAAAGCGAGAGCGCCAGGTTATCATAGAGGAAATCAATATGAACCTGGATCTTCCCCAGCAAAGAGTGGACATACTTATAAATGAGATGTTATGGCCAGAGCAGCCTCTGGGGCGGGAAGTTTTAGGGAATAAAGAGACTGTGGCTGCGATGACAAGAGAGCAGATACTGGATTATGTTGCTCACAGGTATGTGCCCAATAATGCTGTGGTTAGCGTTGCTGGCAACATACAGCATGAGGAAGCAATCGCTCAAATTGAGCCGCTGTTCAGGGAGTGGGCTACCGAAGAGGTATCGGGCTATATGACTAATGACGCGCAAACAGGGTCTAGACTACATATTGAGCCTAAGGATGGGGAACAAGCACATCTTTGCCTCGGCGTTCACGGATTTTCTCACTCCCACCCACAGCGTTTTGCCCTTGACTTACTTAATACAGTGCTTGGTGGCGGGATGAGCAGCCGTTTATTTACAGAGATTCGGGAAAATAGAGGACTGGCATACGATATTCATAGCTATACAG
>CAZEQL010000004.1:0-46931 GCA_964514415.1 uncultured Dehalococcoidales bacterium | reverse complement strand
GGTTGGCATCCCCCATCCGTATGGCCGAGCGCCTCTACAGAATTCCAAAAAACTGGTATCGAGAGAAATTGTATCGCAAGTTGACATCATTGAAGTTTTCAATTCACGTACTCCATTCCCCAGTAGCTCTACTAAAGCTCGGAGATTGACTCTAGAGTATGGGAAAGTGGCTAGCGCTGGAAGCGACGCCCATACTGTAGGCGAAATTGGGCGGGCTTACGTAGAAATGCCTGAGTTCAATGGCCCGGATGATTTTATAAACTGCTTATTGCAAGGCAGAATATTCGGGCACAGGTCCAGTCCATTAGTCCATTTTGCTAGTACATGGGCAAAGATAAGAAAGCGTATAGTGGAGTAAAGGAGAAGAGTTTAAAGGCTTGGAGATTCTTCGCTGTGCTCAGAATGACAAGGAGAGGCTATTTAGAAAGGTAGTTGCCCAATTTATTGGGCGACTGTGCCTGATGAATCAGGTAACTACAAAAATTTGGGGGGTGAAGACTCTCCAGAACGCCAAAAATCGAACTGAAAAACAAAATTAAACAGCTTTAAGAGAGCGGGGGAGGCAAAGTTAGCTTTTGTTGAACATTGGTTGGTTTTCTACAGGCAGGGATGAAGCGGCACGACGGCTTCTGCAAGCGGTGCAAGAAAGCATCCGTGCTGGCGAAATCGAAGGCAAAATCTGCTTTGTTTTTAGCAACCGAGAGCCTGGCGAGTCAGGGGAAAGCGATTCATTCTTTGAGTTAGTTCGCAGCTACAATATATCGCTTATCTGCTTCTCTCACAGAAGATTCAAATCGGGATTGCTTCGCTTCGCTCGCAATGATAAAGTAGAGAACCGCAATGACAAAATGAGGGCTTGTAGTGACAGAATAGAGGGCCGCAATGAAAAAATGGGGGCCCATAATGACATTACCTCAACAGGAGAGCAAAAAGATTGGCGGCTTAAATATGATAGAGAGGTTGTAAAGAGAATCGAGAAATTCATCCCTGCCATCTGCGTTCTGGCCGGTTATATGCTTATTATTGGAGAAGAGCTATGCCGGAAGTATAATATGATTAATCTTCATCCAGCGCCTCCCGGTGGACCTGTTGGTAGCTGGCAGGAGGTAGTCTGGTCACTGATACAGAGCCAGGCTGAAGAAGCAGGAGCAATGATACATCTGGTGACCCCTGAATTAGACAGGGGACCTATGATTAGCTATTGTCTTTTTCCAATCCAAAGCGAACCTTTCAAAGGGTATTGGCAAAAGAATGACAAAGGCATATTGTTCAAGCTAATTCGCCAGCATGAGCTTATCAGGGAGTTCCCCCTCATTATTTCCACGCTCAAAGCTTTCAGTCAAGGGAAAGTTGCTATGCGAGGCGGCAAAGTGGTCGATGCTCAAGGGGATTTCATTAATGGATATAACCTTACAGAAGAAATAAATCTGGCAGTCAAGGGAAAGATTGATTTGCTATAGGAAGGCAGGAGGCACAACCAAAATGAATCTTATTTGCTTTGACCTCGAAGGGCCCTTAGCCCCGCAAGATAATGCCTATGAATTGATGAAGCTATTTCCTAACGGCGGCAGGATTTTCGAAGTCATTAGTCGTTACGATGATTTACTAACTCTCGAAGGCAGACGGGATTATGAACCGGGGGATACCTTAGCCCTCATTGTCCCCTTCCTTGCTTACCACGGCGTAAAAGAGGAACAAATTATCATTATGGGGCAAGAAGCTAATTTGACGCCAGGCGCTCCTGAATTAATATCCAGGCTCAAATCTCGAGAATGGCATATATTTTGCATTAGCACCAGTTATGAGCAATATGCCCTCTCTATCACGCAAAGGCTAGATATACCTTGTGAAAATGTAGCATGTACTTTCTTTCCCTTAGATCAAATTCGCCAAGTGTTACGCCCAGACGAGTTTGCCTTATTACAGCGAGAGGAAGAGGAAATTGTAAATCTTGAACCTTTTGCCGATGATACCCTGATAAAGGAAAGGTTGGACCGTTTTTACTGGCAAGAATTGCCTCAAACAAGTGCAGGGAAAATTATAACCCAGGTGAAACCAGTGGGTGGGAAACGCAAAGTGGAGGCATTAGGGAATTTTAGTGCCAGGATGGGAGAACCGCTTTCTCATTGGATAACACTGGGGGACAGCATCACAGATTTCAAGATGCTTCAAGTTGTAAATAAAGCTGGCGGATTAGCTATTGCCTTCAATGCTAATGAGTATGCCCTACCCTACTGTACTATAAGTATGGCATCCACAAGCCTGGATGATTTGTGGATAGCTCTGGAAGCTTGGGAGAAAGGCAAACGTTGGGCAGTTGAGCAGGTGGTCAATGAGAAGGAGAAGGATGGCGGGAAAGGAAATAGAGAACATTTTAATTGGCTGGTTGAAGCTAAAGATATATCCCCTGTTTTGGAAGTACATAAGAGGATCCGACGTCTAGTTAGAGAAGAAGCTGCTAAGCTTGGTTAATATTATGTCAACTAAGGGGCTATCTTCCCCCTTTCAGTCTCGCCTCTTAGTTCCGTTGATCAACCACACTACTACTGCAATAAGAATTATGGAAACAACGATAATGGTAATTAAGCCCGCTTTGCCCAGTCCACCAAATGCTGATGTATCTGCTACATAAGCTCTAGAACTTACCTCTACCCAATTTGCCAATAAAGCTATCATTACATTTAATTGTGATACTGAAATTTATGACACGGCTGTGCGGCGTATTTTTTATTTCTTTTCAGGCTTGGTAAGTATCTCATCCACAATGCCATATTCTACTGCTTGCTGGGGGTCAAGATAAAAGTCTCTGTCTGTATCATGAGCAATCTTCTCAATCGTTTGAGCTGTGTGTTTAGCTATAATATTGCGGATTCTTTCTTGCATGCGCATAATTTCCCGAGCGGCAATCTCGACATCTGCTGCTTGACCCTGAGCGCCACCAATTGCCTGGTGGAGATGTATGGTGGAGTTAGGTAAGCTATATCTCTTACCCTTAGCTCCAGCACAAAGAAGCAAAGTGCCCATGCTGGCTGCTAAGCCAACGCAAATGGTGGAAATATCACAGCGAAGAAGCTGCATAGTATCGTAGATGGCTAATCCGGCACTAATTACACCACCGGGACAATGAATGTAAAGACTTATATCCTTTTCTGGGTCTTCTCGTTCTAGATAGAGGAGCTGGGCAATAATAAGATTGGCTATTTGGTCATTGATAGGTGTACCAAGAAAAATAATCCTCTCCTTCAATAAGAGGGAATATATGTCAAGGGCACGCTCGCCGCGAGCACCCATCTCAGTTACTGTAGGAATCACTACTTGCGATATTGGTTCCATCATACCTCCTCTGTTTTATCTTTCCCACTGCCGCTGACCATTTGTACCAGTCGATCTAGCGTCTTTTGAGTGCGCAGAGACTGTCCAACTGATTTTCTAATTTGCGGCAGTGCCAAAAGTTGCTGCATTTTTTCTCTATCCTCGACGTTCCCTGTAATTTCCTTTATTTTATTATCTACTTCTGAGTCGGTAAATTCAATTTTTTCTACCTCAGCTATCTTCTCCAAGACAAGTGAGTGAATAACTCGCTTTTTGGCTACAGGACGCAATTCTTGCCTATATTCCTTTTCTGTCTTGTTAGTTCTCTTTAGGTAATCCTGCACATCACTGAAACCAAAGTATCGTGCCTCGTCCTCAAGAAGCCCATCAATTTCTCTATCCTCTAAAACAGGTGGGTAGTCTACTTCACTGAGTTCCACAACAGCATCGAGAGTTTTTTGTCTCAACTCTAAGCGACTTTTCCCCTCAGCTTTAGCCTTCAAATCGGTAGCCACTTTTTCCTTCATAACAGCGAGATTATCGTAGCCAATACTTTTGGCTAATTCATCATCAAGTTGTGGTAACTCCTTTTCCTTTATTTCAGTAACAACAATCTTGAAAACGCATTCCTTGCCAGCAAGTTCCTTAATGTCATAATCAACAGGAGCATTGAGACTAAAAGTTCGCTCTTTATTTTTTTCGGCTCCCTCCAAATTTTGAGCAAATCCTTGTAAAGGCAAAACTGAAGCCTGCTCTACTTCATATACCATATCTTGGTGGTTTAGGAATGGCTTGCCTTCAACTTCAGCCTCGATGTTGATGGTGACCAAATCATCGAATTGAACAGGACGGTCCACAGGCGTTAATATTGCTTGCTCTTGTCGAATCTGCTCCATAGCTGCTTCAATTTCCGCATTACTGACTTTTACCGGCTCAGTCTCCAGTTTTATGTCATAGTAATCGCCAAGCTTAACTGTGGGTTTAAGCGGCACTATAGCTTTAAAAATCAGAGGCTCGGTCTGAGCAATTTCTATTTGTGGTTCAGCAATAGCATCAATCTTCTCCGACTCAACTGCTTGTTTGTAGAGCTGCGGTATCAGATGTTCCAGGGCATCTTCAAGCAAAGTGTCTTTACCTAAATGCTGCTCCAGAATAGCTCTGGGGGCTTTTCCTTTGCGGAAACCAGGTATGGAAACTTTACTAACCAGGCGATGATAAACTTCGTTTAGAGATTTATCTAACTCGGCGGATTCAGCCTTTATATTGAGATATAGTTGGCAATTTTCCGTCTTTTCAGTAGTTACTTCCATATCTCATGTCCTGCTAATCTGTTTATGCTTTAGCTCAAGGTTTAGTTCATCAAGTTGATTCTTATCAACATACGAGGGACTATCGAACATCAGGTCAACAGCGTTTTGATTTTTAGGGAAGGCAATGACTTCTCTGATAGTCCGCTCCTCAGCAAGTATCATCATTAGACGGTCCAGTCCTATAGCAATGCCACCATGAGGCGGTGCTCCATACTCTAATGCTCTTAAAAGACATCCAAATTGGCTTTCCATCTCTTTATTACTGTAGCCAAGGAGGCTAAATACCTTCTCCTGGAGCTGGCGTTTGTAAATTCTGATGCTGCCACTGCCGAGTTCACAGCCATTGCACACAATATCATAATGGTAACCGTGAACTTTAGCTAACTCAGTATCAAGTAGCAAAACGTCTTCCTCCCGAGGAGCAGTAAATGGGTGATGCATAGTCTCCCAGCGATTTGCTGCCTCATTCCATTCCAATAAGGGAAACTCAACTACAAAGGTGAAAGCCATTAAATTAGAGTCTAATAGATTAAGTCGGCGCGCCATTCCACGGCGTAACTCATCGAGCGTTTTGTCAACCACCTCTAGTTTATCAGCGACAATGAGTAAAAGATCACCAGACCTAGCCTCGAATCTAGCAGCGATACCTTCTAACTGAGATTGGGTTAGATATTTAGCAGCCGCTGACTTCACCTCACTTGATGTCAAAGATTCTGCTGTAAAAGCTATTGTTGTTAAACCTTTAGCCCCGCTGGCTTGAGCCAGATTAATCAATTCTTCAACTTGATGTCGGCTGTAATAAGCGCAACCAGGAACACATATGCCTTTTACCTTGCCGCCACTATTAAGAGCGGAGCGAAAAATATCAAATCTGGTTTGAGCAGCAATATCAGAGATATCTTTGAGTTCCAAGCCGAAACGCACATCTGGTTTGTCCGTGCCATAGCGCTCCCTTGCTTCCTTGTAAGAGAGGCGAGGAAAAGGGTTTAATATTTGCATTTCTGGTTTGACACTTTTCATAAGCGAGATAAAAAGTTCCTCCGTAAGGTGCAATATATCTTCTTCTTCTACAAAGCTCATTTCCAGGTCAAGCTGAGTAAATTCGGGTTGACGATCAGCTCGAAGGTCTTCGTCTCGAAAGCAACGAGCTATCTGAAAATACTTTTCAAACCCAGCTACCATAAGGATTTGTTTGAGCTGCTGAGGGGATTGGGGAAGGGCATAAAACTTACCCGGGTTGAGACGACTGGGCACGAGGTAATCTCGAGCTCCCTCAGGAGTACTCTTAATTAAAATAGGTGTCTCAATTTCAATGAAGCCCTTAGTATCGAGGAAATCACGAATGAATTTTATTACCTTGTGACGCAGGACGAGATTATCTTTCATTCTTGGTCTTCTCAGATACAAGTAGCGATTTTCGAGGCAAAGACTTTCCTCAACTTCCACGTCTTCATTTATGTAAAATGGTGGTGTTTTTGATGGATTAAGCAGGATAGCTTTTTCAGTTATAACTTCAATTTCCCCGGTAGCTAATTTAAAATTCTCTGTTCCTTTAGGGCGTGAGGCAACTTTCCCCGAAATCTGGATTACGTATTCATTGTGGAGTGAACTGATCATATGATATGCCGCCTCCAATATCTGGGGGTTAAATACCACTTGAACTATACCTTCACTGTCTCGTAGATCAATGAATGCCATGCCACCGTGGTCACGTCGCCGATGTACCCAACCGGCTAATATCACTTGCTGCCCAATATGCTCTTTTCTTAATTCACCACAACTATGGCTTTTGAGCAAAGATATTCTCCTTCCTTTAGCCTATTTAGAGGATTATAGCCTATGAAAGGCTTTCATTCAATTGAGTTGATTGAGGGAATAGACCTGCTAGCTCTTGAAGAACAGCCAGCACATTCTGTTGAGACACGTCATTACGAATCATTGTATTGCCTATGCTTTTTAAAAGAACCCAGCGGATTGCCTTTCCTCTGGTCTTCTTATCTAATTCCATAGCCCCTGTCACTCTCCCCAAATCTATTCTAGAAAAACTTACGGGTAAATTAAATTTTTCTAAGAGGGATTGTTGTCTTGTAACCGCTTCTGAAGATAAAAGGCCGAGCCTTTGACTAAGCTTGGCTGCTCCCATCATGCCAATAGCTACTGCCTCACCATGGAGAAAACGCTCGTACTGAGTAGCCGCTTCCAATCCGTGAGCAATGGTATGACCATAGTTTAAAATAGTGCGTTTGCCACGCTCTTTCTCATCTTCACTGACAATCTGAGCTTTGATACCAGCGCTACGAGATATAGCTTTGCTAATTGCATTCGACTCCAGCCCTACTAATTCTTCTACATTGGATTCCAGGAAAGCAAAAAACTCTTTGTCCATTATTAAACCATACTTAATAACCTCAGCCCAGCCTGAAGTTAACTCCCGTTGGGGTAAAGTTGTAAGAGTTTGGATATCAGCCAAAACAAAGCTAGGCTGATAAAAAGCGCCGATAAGATTTTTCCCTTGAGGATGGTTAACACCTACTTTGCCTCCAATGCTGGCATCGACCATAGCCATCAAGCTGGTTGGCACCTGTATCCAGGGCATACCACGCAGGAAAGTAGCAGCCACGAAACCAGCCAGATCACCCACCATACCACCCCCCAAGGCAATAAGAACATCATCCCGCTCCGTTCGGTGCTTTACCAAAAAGTCATAAATCTTTGTAGCAGAATCAATGCTTTTGGTTGCTTCGCCTGGTGGCACCACAAAGGAGTTAACTGCAAAACCAGCATTTTTGAGAACCTTTTCGGCTTTGCTGCCATACAGAGAAAAGACCGTTTCATCGCTAATTATAGTGATTACACCCGACAAATCTCTCCCCTTTATCTTTTCTCCCAGCTTATCTAACAGACCATAGCCAACAAAAATGGGATAACTTTGAGTGGCAGTCTCCACCCAACAGGTAGCATCTTTATCTATGCTATCGCAAGCTTTCGCTTTGTCATTGCGAGTAGAGCGCAGCAATCTCCAAGCCCTTATTACTTCCTCAGCTACTTGATTAATGCCTAGTCTGTCAGTATGGATTATCCAGTCGACATTAGCATAGTAAAACTGTCGAGAGGCTTTAAGTTGCCTGATGCGCTCTGTGGGATTGTCATTGGCAAGAAGGGGGCGCACTTCAGTTCCAAAGCTGTAATTGCTTTCTTGAAACAGGCGTTGATAGATTGTTTCCGGTTTAGCTTCCAGACAAATGATCCAGCCATTTTCGGCAAGCAAATCATAATTTCGAGAGTCAACAATAGCACCGCCTCCAATAGCTATGACTGTTTCTTCTTGTTGACAAGCCTTCTCGATTATCTCATGCTCTAGCTCTCTAAACTTGCACTCGCCATCCTGCTGAAAAATCTCAGCAATGGGCTTGCCCGCTTGTTTGACTACCTCTTCGTCAGTATCAACGAAATTCCAACTTAACCTCTGTGCTACCTCTTTAGCCACTAGAGACTTACCTGTGCCAGAAAAACCCGTAAGGATGATATTAACTGCTTGCCTCTTCATAGAACAAAAATCCTTTGCTAGTATATTGAAAAAGCCAGATTGAGGCAAGATTAAGGCTATTGAGAATCCTTTCGATAGGATATAATACAATCCAGTAGAGAGAAACGAGAGCCTTATGGAACTTCAGCAAACAATTTACGAGATACTAGAAGGGGATTGCCTTGAATATCTTAACAGGGGGGCTATAAGCAATATCCACCTCACCTTTGTCGACCCTCTTTTCAGACAGGGAAAAGACTATAGATTCTTTGATGATAGTCAACCTGACGACAAGTATTGGGCATGGTTGGAGGAAGTGCTATCGAAGGTTTATGAGGCAACAACTGAGGGCGGAGCTATTTATTTCATGCAAAGGGAAAAGAATGCCGAACAAGTGTTAAGAATACTCAGAGAAGCAAATTGGGAATTCCAGAACCTAATCATCTGGAAGAAGAAAACTTCTGCTGTCCCATGCGAATTTAGGTTTTCTAAGCAACACCAGATAATTGTATTTGCTACCAAAGGAGATAAGCCGAGGACATTTAACAAACTGCGTGTAGATTTGCCGCTCCCACCACAATATAAATATGAAAGGACTAACGGAGCCTACCTGACAGATGTATGGGATGACATTAGAGAGCTGACATCAGGATACTTTGCTGGAGATGAAGCAATAAGAGATGAAAAGGGAAAGAGAATTCATACCCAGCAATCTCCCGTAGCATTGCTCCTAAGAATTATATTGTCATCTACTATGCCTGGAGATATTGTATTTGACCCATTTGCTGGGACAGGAACAACCTTGGTGGTTGCTAATGAATTAAAGCGGAATTGCATAGGTGTGGAAATAGACCCTGAATACGCCAAGATTATCGAAATGCGTCTCAAATTCTCGCGACCTGCCGACAGTATTCTTCGATATTATGATTATTATAAGTTTACACCAAATTTAAGCGATATTTGGATGGCTGAGAAAATGAGCATAGGCGAGCAAGGAAAACTTCTAAATGCATGAATTTACCGATGTCACTGAGTTCTTCGTTAGCACAATAAATAACCTGAAACGAAAAGGAATCAACCTTCATTCCCCTTTAGATGAAATAGTGCTGAAAGGAAGCGGGGGCAATTTAGCTTATGTAGATAACCGCAGCGATGCTAAACAGAAGTATGGCTATGATTTTTGGGCTGGCTTACATCCAGAATGGCTGAAAAGCCAAGGGGTAGAAGAAAGGCTTTTATATTCGGAATTGGGGCAGTTTCCGGATTTCCTATTCAAGCTACAGAAACATCATGGTGAATTAAAGTGTGGTTGCTTACTGGAGCTAAAGGATTCGAGAAGCGGGAATATAGCTTCATTTAATTCAACTCTTCCCACTAAGTATAAAAGCCTAGAAGAGATAGATATAGTTAATGGAAGTAATCTCGTTTCCAGGATTGCTTCCATCAAAGATGAAGAGCTTACCGAAGAGGAGGACTATCACACACATCAACGAAAGTGCTTTTATCTCGTAAGAACCCATGCAGATAGCAAGAGGATGAAGATTTCTGTAGTTGATGGAGCATTTTTTGAGACGGTTCCAAAGGAGCATCTTATCTATCAGATGTTCCTAAACGTTCTACATACTCACCTAGAGAAAAAGGATGTGGCACTGACCCCTGAGGCTCTTAAACAA
Organism: uncultured Dehalococcoidales bacterium; assembly: GCA_964514415.1. Classification (GTDB taxonomy): domain Bacteria; phylum Chloroflexota; class Dehalococcoidia; order GIF9; family AB-539-J10; genus CAZEQL01. Next base: position 37,110 of record CAZEQL010000004.1, on the reverse strand, counting down.
ATAGAAGAGGCTCTTTCTTATGTTACAGACCAGACTATAATAGCAAGCTCCCAAGTCATAGAAAAAGCCTCAGTAAGACCTCGCTTGAGGATTATGGCTGAGGTGCATTCTGAGGGGAATCCTCACAGCAGCTTTTATCCTGAAATCTCAGAGGGCAGCTTTAATCTTATTCTTCAAGCAACGCCTTCAGCAAAGAGGCTAGAGAAAGAATTGCGTTCAAAAATGCCCGAGATTAAAGTATTCTCCATTCACCATAAACGAAATGGAGAGCATACAGTCTTTGAGTTTAAGCCTTAAAGACTTACCAGCTTAGACCAGCGAGCGAGATATGCTGCTCAAATAATTATGATAATTCCCCAGGGTCTCCTTCAAGTTATCGCCGCCGAATTTTTCCAGGCAGCTATCAGCTAAAACAATAGCCAGCATAGCTTCGGCAATCACTCCAGCGGCAGGAACGATACAAACATCACTACGCTCGTAGTGAGCTTGGGCTACCTCACCGCTGCGAAGGTCTATGGAAGGTAACGGCTTGCCCAGGGTAGCAATCGGCTTAACTGCAGCTCTGATTACAATTGGCTCTCCATTGGTTATGCCACCTTCAATGCCACCAGCACGGTTAGTGACATGGCGCCAGGGTGGAGATTGCTTCGTCGCTAACGCTCCTCGCAATGACGTGGGAGGGATGGGTTCGATAACATCGTGGGCTTGTGAGCCTTTAAGCTCAGCTAAGGCAAATCCATCTCCGATTTCCACTCCCTTCACGGCATTAATGCTCATTACCGCCTGAGCAATTCTGCCATCAAGGCGGCGGTCCCACTGCACATGACTGCCCAATCCAAGAGGCACTCCTGTAGCAATTACCTCAAAAGTGCCACCCAGGGTATCCCCCTTAGCTTTAGCTTCATCGATAGCTGCCATCATTGCCTTTTCAAGCTCGGCATTGGCACAACGAACTGGAGAAGCTTCAACATGTTGCCAATTTATAGAGGTTGCTTCGCTTTGCTTGCAATGATGCTGTCCAATATCTACAGTATGGCTGTGAATAACAATACCAAACTCCTCCAGAAATCTTTTGGCAATAGCTCCAGCAGCTACTCGGGCAGCAGTTTCCCGAGCGCTGGCCCTTTCTATTATTGGTCTAATATCCCTTAGACCATATTTAGCTACACCCGCCAGGTCAGCATGTCCTGGACGAGGACGAGTTATCGATTCTGTCTCTTCTCCTGATGGAGTAGTGCTCATCGTTTCTTGCCAATTTTCCCAATCCCGATTGGGGATAAACAGTGCAATAGGACTGCCCATAGTGAGCCCATAACGGATTCCCGAAATAATTTCGGCTTTATCCTCTTCAATTGCCATGCGGGGACCACGCCCATAGCCTGCCTGACGTCGCTTCAATTCCCTGTTGATATACCCCGCCTCCAGCGGCAAGTCAGCTACCATCCCTTCAACTATAGTTACTAATCCCTTTCCATGGGATTCTCCAGCGGTGAGAAAATGAAATTGTCCCATTAGCCTACCTCACTTACTCCTTGAAGGGAGAAAACAGAGGAGACGAGATATTGAGGCTGAGGGTAGGTATGGCTTAAGGTTTCCAGGAGAATTATATCTTGTCCACTCAATCCCAGTGATCTCATTTCGATAGCATCAACTAAGCTATCCAGCTTTATTCCCAGAAGTGATTCTAATAAAGATTTACTCGGGAGCTCATAGTACTCTACACGGGCGCTTGTAATACCGGCTAACTCTATTGCCAAATCTATGGCCGTATCCTGGTCACCCAGTTCATCAACCAGCCCTAATTCCTTGGCTTCAACACCTGTGTAAAGTTGCCCGGTAGCTAAATTCCTAACCTCTTCTTTGTTTAGCCCTCTGCCTTCAGCTACTACATCAACAAATTGATTATAATAGTAATCAACCAATTTTTGCATAATTTCACTTTCCTCAGGCGTTAGCTTCCTCAGTCCGGTATACATATCTTTATACTTGCCACCCTTGAAAGTCTGCATTTCAATCCCTAGCTTATCATAAAGTCCCTTAACATTGGGTATTTGAGAAATAACGCCGATGCTTCCTGTCAATGTGCCTGGAAGAGCTACAATCCTGTCAGCTTCAGCGGAGATATAATAGCCACCAGAAGCTGCCATACTTCCCATGCTGACCACAATAGGCTTCGATTGCTTAACCCTTTTTACCTCCTTCAGGATTTCTTGACAGACTACTACTGATCCACCAGGGCTGTCTATGCGAAGAATAATCGCTCTTACTGCATCATCTTTCTCTGCCTTACGCAGTTGCTCCTTCGTCACCTCAGGCGTAATAGTAGAACCAAAGAAAGAGCTTCCAGTTGTAATAGTCCCACTGAGTGGAATCACCACAACTTTATCGCCCTTCGCTATCGGGATACAACCCGCAGGAATAACTACCGCTACTAACAGCAAAATAATCAGGGTAACAATTATTATTTTCTTCTTCATCTTTCTTCTCCCATTAATATTTCCTCACTTACCATGCTTAGATCCCGAACGACGATGTCTGCTCCAGCCTTGTATAAAGCAGATTCATTCCCAATCCGCAACACACCAACGACATAGTAGCCCAAAGACTTCGCAGCTTCTACACCTGAAGGAGCATCCTCAAATACCACAAATCTTTTTATCTTTTCCAGAGAGAGAATCCCCAGCTGTTCTGCTGCAAATCTCTGTATGCTTTCCTTGTCGTTAGCATCAATTCCGCAAGCATCTACATCAAATATAGAATAGAGGCTGTCTTTTTCCCCTAAACTGCCAAAATCGTTGCCTATCTCCTCTATCACCCGAGTTCTTGAACTACGGAGCAACATGTCTTTGGCATTTTTCGATGCCGAGGCTGCAGCTTGCCGTATCCCCATGTTCTTTGATTTTAATAACAATGCCACTGCATCTGCAAATAGTTTGAATCTCCCTGACTCGATAAGCTCCCTTATAAGCATGTTTTTCTCAGTGCAGAACTTCTCTAATAGCGCACCCTTCTGTATCTCAGTAGTAGCAACAAGCCGCTCATAAACACCCCTTAACTGCAATATATTATCTCCCCCTTCATATCTAGGTCTAGAAGCTACATGAGTAAAATAAAAATCTGAGCTCAGATCCTTCACATTCCATGGTGTTTTCATTGCCGTGATACGCCAGGCTTCCTCATGAGGACTGTCTACGACGACACCATCAATATCCCAGATAAACCCCAGGCTAGCCACTGACATAACTCATTTTCCTCACACTTATCTTTTGTCCTCGACACAAAAAATATTTCCGACCGTAAAGCTCCACATTCACTCCTTTGCGACCCCTGGCCATAAAAGCCTCCAGTGCGTTATTTAATATGGAAAATTCAATAAGCGCACCTTTGAACCATAGTTGGAATTCCATGCTCCGCCAATGTTCAGGCAGGGTCGGAGTGATGCTAAGCAATCCATCTTTTAATTTTACCCCAGCGAAACCATTTATTGCGATTTGCCATGCTCCACCAAGAGCCGCAGCGTGTATCCCAAGGTCCGTGTTACCATATATGTTATTAAGGTCGGTATTCACCGCCCGGGCAAAATACCTGTACGCCTTTTCAGTCCTGCCAAGCTCATTTGCTAATATGGCGTAACTCGGAATGCTCAAGGAAGATTTGTGCATAGTCCGCTTCTCATAATAGTCAAAATTTATCCTTTTTACGTCGGTTGAAAATTTATCCGAGAACAGATGTAAGAGAAGAAGCACATCTGCCTGCTTAACCAGTTGAGTCTCTTTCGCCTCTGCCAATTTAACCTCAGAAGGCCAAATCGGCATGCCATTCTCATCCCATTCATTTATAGTGATATCCTTTCTGTCAAAGTATCCCTCAAACTCTTCTATCAAACCATCAGGGCGAGCGAGAAATACAATCTTCTCTGCTATTTCTTTCCAAGTATCAACCTCTCTGTCTCTCAGTCCAATTCTTCTTGCTATAGCTTCTAGCTTTCGTGGGTGCTTTTCGTCAAAGCAATGATGAAGTTCAGATGCATATCTCAGCGTCCATCCGGCTAAAGCGTTGGTATACGAATTATTATTTACACATTCTTGAAATTCATTTGGGCCTATGACTTCTCCAATCCCATATTGCCCGCTCTGTTTATCATAAATCACACGGGAGGCCCAGAATCTTGCGGTTTCGAATATCATCTCAGCTCCATACTGGAGCATAAAATCCTCATCTCCCGTAACCTGGTAGTACAGAAAAACTCCGTAGATTACGTCACTGGCGATGTGATGCTCCCTTTCAGGGGTGCACACCGGTATTACCGTGCCATCAAAATTAACCCAAGTTTGTGGCGTCTCATCCCCACCACCAGCAGCCGATTCCCAAGGCCATAATGCACCCTTATAGCTTTGTGCTCGTGCCCTATCTCGGGCCTGGCTCAACCGGCGATATCTGTAAATGAGAAATTCTTTCGCCACTCTTGGCTGAGTATATATAAAAAAAGGGAGTACGTAGATTTCAGTGTCCCAAAATATATGGCCCTTGTACCACTCGCCCGACAGAGTCTTGGCAGCAACACTTACGTCGATATCCCTTGGGGGTGCGGCTATCAGCAGATGGTACATATCAAATCGGAGTGCCTTCTGTGCAGATGAGTCGCCTTCTATACTGATATCAGAATATTGCCACCGTTTATTCCAAGCCCGCGTATGACGTTTCAGTAAGCGTGGTATCCCATATTCCCTCGCAGTCTCCACTTCATTAAGACAAGCTGCTTTAACACTATCCTCGACGTCAAGCGAGGTATATATAGAAATATATTCATTGAATTTGTATCTCTTTCCCTTCCTTGCATTAAAGGAGAATTCCCTTACCACAGATTTTTCATCTACACAGGATTTCACCGCGACATCAGTCGCTACATCGTACCCACTAGCCATTCCAATCACTATACCGAGGTCATTGGTTTTCGATTCCAAATATAACACACTATTTCCACAGTCCAAGGTATGTGTAACGCTATAGTGCTTTATCGGGCTTTCCGTAGCATGAACCTCATTTCGCGTTGCCCCATCTATAGCACATCGGACAACTATATGCGCGTCGCCATCCCATGACCTGATGGAGAACGTCAATACACCTGTGTGCATATCTCTGAGGCTGAAAAAGCGCATAGATTCGTACTCATACCTTTCACCAGCATACCTGAACACCGTATGCCTTACAAGCATCGCTTTCCTCATATCCAGTGTCCTGTGATGCTCAATAACTTCCATATCGTTCATAGATAATTTTTTACCGTTTACGCAGATTTCCACTCCAAGAGGATTTGGTGAGTTAACAAGCTCAAAAGATTGACCCCTATCCCGATCGTACACGCCGGCGATATAAGTGCCTGCGTATCCCTCTTCATAACCTTCTTCCAGAACACCCCTTGCTCCGAGATAACCATTCCCAAGAGTGAATATCGTCTCCTGGAATCTCAATTTCCCTCTGTCAATACTGTGCTCGGATACAACCCAATTTTCATCTAATGACAGCTTCGGGAACATATATTACCACCCCACCCTAAATATAAAGGTACAGCTATTTACCATCCTGCACCTTCATATACACTCGCTCATAGTTATCAACCATAGCGCGAACGGTGAACATATCCTCCACCCTTTCACGACATTTCTGCGGATTAATCTCGCCAACACGCTTTGCAGCGTCTATAAATTCATCCATTGTCTGCACCACAAAGCCTGTAGTTCCGTGAGCAACTACCTCTGGTGTGGAGCCTCTCTTGAAAGTCACCACGGGTGTGCCACACGCCATTGCTTCAGCTAATGTGATTCCGAATGGCTCATCCCACTGTATGGGATATAAATACCCTTTGCTACGAGAAAATAAATCCATCTTCTCTTTGCTCCAGTGTCCCAGTTCACCAATGAATTTAATCTTATCGCTAAGATGTGGTCTTATGTATTGCTCAAAGTAACAGCGTTCAGCTTCTTCATTGACCTTGCCCGCCAGTATAAGCTTTCCTCCAAGTTTTTCCACCACTTCGCATGCTAAGTGAGGAGCCTTCTCTTCATTGAATCTTCCAATGTAAAAGAAAAAGTCTTCCTTATCCTCAGAATAAGTATACTTGGGGAGGTCTATGCTGTTGTAAACTGTAGCAGCATAATTTAAGGCCGGTAGGCAACTTTGCTGATAATTGCTTAAAGTAACAAAATGTATCCCTGAATACCCCTCAAAAAGACTGTAGAATCGTTTGTTCTCCTCGTTAAAAGGCCCATGCAGCGTGTGAACAACCGGGATATCCATAAACATAGCGCTGCAGAGACCCTCCTTCCATGTGTGGTCATGGATTATGTCGTATTCGCCTCTGGATATTTCAATATATGATGCTAATGAATGTGTGAGTGCTACATTCAGGAAATTTGAGGGCGGACTGTCCAAGCAGTCCTTCATCTCCTTATCAAAAACACTAAATATGTGTGCCTTTGTTGTCGAGCTTGATATGGTAAACAGGGTAACTTCGTAACCCTTATTAATGAGTCCCTCTGTTAACAAGCTAACAATAACTTCGATGCCGCCATATCCTTCTGGTGGTACTTTGAACCATGGTGGCACAACCATAGCAATCCTCATTTCTATCTTCTCCTATAATGCTATTATGGCAGGTAGCTCTATCTCTTGGGCTTTGCCACTAAGATGATATAGCGCTTTGTGGACTATTTAGTTAAGTCATCTCCTGGAGGGCTCCTTTAGCCCTGCTAAGCATTATGTCAACAGGAGCTTTTCTCCCCATCCATAGCTCAAAAGATGCTGCTCCCTGATATACTAACATAGCCAGTCCACCCAGTATATTAGCGCCTGCCCTTTGTGCCAACTGCAACAAGGGTGTTGGCCAGGGATTATATACCAGGTCATAGACTAAGATGCTTTTGGGAATCACCTCAATATTCAGAGGTGATTGTCCTTCTTGAGAACTATGTTTCATTCCTATATTGGTGCAATTGACTACTAAATGGCAGTGATTGAAAGTTTCATGCGAGATTAAGCTTTGCCATGATAAAGCAGCAATCTCAATTTCCAACCCGGCATCAGACGCATAACGTTTCAAACTATCTACCAATGCCTCAGCTCGCACTAAGGTCCGATTGATAATGATGAGTGAACTTGCTCTCTCTCGCATTAAAGCGAAGCTCACAGCTCTAGCAGCTCCACCAGCGCCGAGTATCACCGCGCGCTTGCCTTCAGGCTCAAAGTGCCCCTGCTGGCGCAGACCTTGAAGGAAGCCATAAGCATCGGTATTAAAGCCTAAAAGTCTATTATCCTTCTTGACTATAGTGTTAGCAGCACCAATCACACTTGCCAGGTTATCAACTTCATCCAGCAAAGGTAAAACTGCCTCTTTATAAGGGATGGTTACATTGGCTCCCAGATTTTGAGGCTCCTTTATTCTAGCTAGCGTGAGCTCAAGTTCTTCTGGTTTTGTTTCCCATGCTTCATAGCGGATGTCAAGCTGACAATAATCCAGCGCTGCCTGCTGGAAATAGGGGGAGATAGAATGTTTGACAGGATAACCAATAAGACCAATAAACCTTGTCATTGACTTTAGATCCTTCGCTATCGCTCAGGACAGCGGCTATCGAGAAATCCCTGAAGAATGAATGCGGCTGCCATGGCATCTCGATGCTGCTTCCTCTTGTTCTTCTTGGTGCCAGCTTCGACCATCAATCTCTCGGCAGCTTTGGTAGAGAGCCGTTCATCCCATAATTGTATATCAACTCCTGTAAGATGAGATTGCTTCCCCTTCACTTCGTTCAGGGTCGCAATGACATTTCGAAGTTTTTCAGTGAAAGCTGTTACTTTATTAGCTTGCTCTCCAATGTCTCCATTTAAGCAACGGGGTAAACCGACTACAATACGCCCTATCCCGTGTTGCTCAACGAGCTTGATAATATCATCTATGGTAGCGTCTTCATCTCCACCAGTAATTACAGTCAAGGGAACGGCTAAGATCCCCAACGGGTCGCTTATCGCCACCCCGGTTCTCTTTTCTCCGAAATCCAATCCCAAACTGCGCATATTAAAAGTTAAATTTGATGAGATTGCTTCACTTTGCTCGCAATGACACCTTTAGTTGATTTCAAAGCCTCATCAATCCTGGTCGCATCCTTGCCACCTGCTTGAGCCATGCCTGGCTTACCACCACCTCCCCCACCAGTAATCTTTGCCACTTGTTTGACTATGTCGCCAGCATGAAATCCTTTAGCCACCAAGTCAGGAGTTACCATGGCTAGAAAATTAGGCTTACTATCATAAACTGTAGCTAAAACTACTATGGCGCTTTTCAGACTGTCTCGCAATATATCCCCCATTTCCCTAAGTATGGGCATAGTTAGCGATGGCACCTTAGCAACCAATACAGTAACTCCATTCACCTGCTCCGCTTGCTGAAGTAAAGGTTCAGCTATTTTTCGTGATAGCTCCCTTTCTAGCGACAATGAGCGTTTACGCTCTATTGCTAGCTCGCTAATGAGACCTTTCGTCTTACTGTAAGCTTCTTCAGGCAAGCTTCCTATTTCCTCAGCAACATTCTGCAAGGTAGAAAGTCGCCTTTCAATCAGTGACTCAGCAGCTCTGCCAGTTACCGCTTCGATGCGGCGAAGTCCAGTGCCAATACTACTTTCACTGGTTATAAGGAAAACCCCTATTTCACCTGTTGATTTAATGTGAGTACCACCGCAGAGCTCCTTACTTGCTGCTGGTTCGCCAATTTGCACTACTCGAACTATTTCTCCATACTTTTCCTCAAACAGAGCTATGGCACCTTCATCAATAGCCTGGCTATAAGGAACCTCTTTTGTTTTCACGAGCAAATTTTGGCGTATTCTTTCATTAACCAATTTTTGAACTTCATCCACTTCCTCTCGCAATAAAGGCACCAGTTGAGCGAAATCAAACCGGAGCCTTTCTGGTTCCACTACCGAACCTCTCTGTTGAACATGACCACCCAACACCTGCCTTAAAGCAGCATGGAGGAGATGAGTGGCAGTATGATTGCGGGCAATATCCAGACGGCGAGCAAGATTAACTTTTGCCTCTACCTCATCGCCACCAGAAATGCTGCCTTGGGTAACCTTCCCTTGATGGATTACCACATCTGATGGAGTTCTAATGGTATTTGTAATAGCAACTTTTCCCTTAGCGCTGCTGATTTCACCGCTGTCACCTACCTGCCCACCCATCTCGCCATAAAAAGGAGTCTTGTCCAGAATTATGTCAACTTCGTCACCCTGGGAGGCAGTTTTTACAGACTTGCCTTTTTCCCCAATCTCAAGAACTTTAGATTGAGAAATGGTCGTTTCATAACCGACGAATCTTGGTGGTCGAACTTCGATCTTACCCCCCAAACCATCAACCACCACATCATAAATGCCTGGCTCCTTAGGGGTCCACTTGAAGTGAACCTCTTTGCTTTCTCCGGGCTCAAGAGTCACTGCCTTTCTCATTTGGATAGCCCGTCCCCGCTTTTTTTGCTTCTCCATCTCAGCTTCAAAGCCTTCCCAATCCATGGAGAGACCTCGCTCCTTAGCAGCGATTTCAGCAGTTAATTCTGGGGGAAATCCATAAGTGTCATAAAGTATAAATACCTCAAACCCTGTTAATTCTTTGGCAACTGATTCAACATCCGCCTCAAGTCTTTCAAAGCCCTCCCATAGGCTTTGTTTAAGATTGTCGAAGGCATGGGGGGCACTAGATGGGTCATACCGTGATACAATATCCTTTAGACCCTCCAGCCTTTCCTCTACAGGTTTTAGGCTTTCCGCGACAGCATCTCTGCGCCCTATTTGCAACACAGAATCCCATGCTTTGCAGTCTCGAAGGAAATGGTCTATAGCAGCATCAAGCCCATACGTAAGATTAATAATATCCTTTTGAGATAGCACCTCGCCAAAGGACTCCCGGAACTTAGGAAAGTAATTTACCAAGTCCTCTCGCAATCCAATGAAGGTTCCTTCCAAGATACCCCTCCCGACTGGGAGTGTTCGTTGGAACTTCTCCTCCTCCTCCTTGATAACCTTGATAATCAGGGCTCGATTGGCTATTAGTTCAGGATATATACTTCCCATCTGGGCAATAACCACCTTGGCAATCTCGCTGAGGAAGGGCTTATCTAAACCCAGTCTGCTACCGAAATAGGAGGCACGGCGCAATTCTCGCCGCAGAACATATCCCCTCCCCTCCTTAAAGGGCATTACTCCGTCGGCAATGAGAAAAGCAATACCCCGCCCATGCTCAGCGACAATCCTGATGGAGCGGTCGGTATTTTTATCCCGTCCATAGTCTTTCCCTACCATGTGACAGACTTTATTTATCAAAGGAGAAAACAAGTCTGTTTCATAAGGGGAAGGCTTGCCTTCAATAGCTGCTAAAGTCCTTTCCAATCCCATGCCGGTATCTATATTCGGCCTGGGCAGCAGGGTGCGATGTCCCTCATGGTCCTGGTTGTACTGGGTGAACACCAAATTCCATATTTCGGAGAAACGGCCACAGTCACAATTGGGCTGACATTCTGGCTTACCACAGCCAAGTTCCTTGCCCAAGTCATAATGAATTTCGCTGCAGGGTCCGCAAGGCCCCGAATCGCCGGCAGGCCCCCAGAAGTTATCCTCGTCGCCAAATCGTAGTATCCTGTCAGCAGGAACTCCAACCTGCTGCCAATAGGCAAAAGCTTCTTCATCATCAAGGTAAATAGTTACCCAAAGCCTATCCTTAGGCAGCTTTAAATGCTCTGTGACGAACTCCCATGCCCAGGTAATAGCCTCCTTCTTGAAATAATCGCCCACGCTGAAGTTACCTAACATCTCAAAGAAAGTGAGATGTTTGCTATCACCCACCAATTCTATATCAGTGTGGCGAAAGCACTTTTGGTAAGAGGCTAATCGCCGGCTAGGCGGAGTCTCCAACCCCAAGAAATATGGCGTGATTTGTACCATACCAGCGGTAGTCAATATTTTAGTGGTAGACTCCCCCTTAGGAATGAGAGAGGAACTGGGGATGATCTTGTGTCCTCTCTGCTCAAAAAACTTCAAAAAGATTTGCCTCAGTTTCTCGCCAGTCAATTGATATCACCTTGCTTCTGTTCTCGAAATTTTTATTACATTGCTGCTTAATTGAAGTTATGCTAGCATAAACGTTGCTATCGAGCAAAGCCAGACTAGGGATTGAGTCATTGAGAGCAAATATACAAAATGAGTGAAATTACAGATATAAAGTGGCAAACATGCCGGAGTTAAGCAAGCCTGAGCTATTTAGCATGGAATGGCTTAGGGATAGCGGCGTCAGCATCCTAATTGCAATTATTATTGCTGTCGTTTTGTATTTTTTGCTGCGCCATTTTGTGCCCGCCTTAGTCAGGAGGGCAATGACACGAGGAAAGAAGAAACAACTCAAGAAAGAAACAGAAAAGAGAGCCAACACTCTGTCTGCGTTCTTTGTTAATACGGGCACAATCATTATAGCTATTTTCGCCATCTTCACCATACTCCCCGAATTCGGGGTGAATGTTGCCGCGATGCTGACTGGACTTGGTATCGTGGGTATCGCTGTTGGTTTCGGCGCGCAGAGCTTAATCAGGGATGTGCTTAGCGGTATTTTCATCCTGCTGGAAAACCAGTACAGGATAGGAGACTGGGTTAGAGTCGCCGGCATTAGCGGAGCGGTCGAGGACATAAATTTAAGGCGTACCATCCTCCGTGATTTCGATGGCACAGTGCACTCTATACCCAACAGTGAAGTTAAAGTAGCCAGCAATTTTACTAAGGGATACGCCAGGGTAAATATGAACATCTCAGTAGCTTACGGAGAGGATCTGGACCACGTCATTGAAGTCATAAACAGGGTAGCCAGGGAGATGGCTGAAGAGCCTAAATGGAAGACAGACTTCGTTAGCACCCCACAAGTACTCAGGGTAGATAAACTGGGAGAATCAGGCATTGACATTAAAATACTCGGGGATACCAAGCCGTCACGCCAGTGGGATGCAATGGGAGAATTACGGCTGCGTCTTAAAAGGACGTTCGATAAGGAGGGTATTGAGATTCCATGGCCTCACACGAAGGTTTATTTTGGCAACAGCCCTCCCATAACAGAGAAAGAGCAGCCGGCATCGAAGAATTCTACGAATATGGAGGGTGGGCCAACTTAAATCGGGGAGCTAGTAAGCTCAGTTACTAGTAGTTCAAGAGCTAACTGGTCATTGTATTTGCCAGTTTTGATAGCCAGGTCGGTTTCCAAAAGTTTAGCGTAAGCTCTTTTTACGCGTTCAAAATCATATAGCCTAGCTTGCTTGAGTGTTTTATCCAAAGCATATGGGGTTAAGCCCAATTTATTTTGGATTTGCTGTCGAGATAACTCTGCGCTTAACTCTCTAGCTTGTGCTATTAAACGAAACTGCCTGGTAATCATAACCAGAATATAAATTGGCGCAGCACCCTCCAGGTAGAACTGATGAAGTCTCTCTTGTGCTAGCTTAGTTTGACCTTCGACAATTGCATCTGCCAAAGCAAAGATGTTAGCCTCTTGCGCGTAGCTTATCAATCGTTGGATATCATCTTCATCAATGGTACGCCCTTGAACGTAAGAGAGAAGTTTGCTGATTTCGTTGTTCATTGTCCATAAGTTCCCTCCTACAAGTTCAGCGAGCAAATTTACGGCCTCGAGCGTGATACTCCCACCTTCCTCAGTTACCCGCCGTTGTATCCAGTCTCTTAAGTTCCCACCTCGCAACAAAGGGAAAGGTTGTATCTTCGCTAATGGTGAAATCTTTTTTAATAATGGATTGTAGCCACCTATCTTGCCATCAACTAGTGTCAGCACAGTGGTCTCTGGCATCTGCTTGATATCGGAAGCCATATCTTGCCATTCTCCCAACTTGTTTTCAGATTTGGTGATGCTTTTGACAGATCGTGATTTCCTTTGCTTTGGCTCGAAGCGCCCTAGCAAGCCTTTTACTATAACCAAACGATGCGAGGATAGAAAAGGAACAGTATTGCAGTTATTCTTAAGCTCATTTAAAGTTAAACGTTCTCCATCCAGGCTAACAGTACTAACTGCCAGCATTTCCCCATCGCCCAATTCAGCTTTGATTTGCCCTAAAGCTTGATGAATGGAGAAATCATCCTGGCCATAAAAGATATAGAGCATTTACCTTGTATTTTATCACAGCACTAACTCTCTCTGTCAGAAGATCAAGGAACGAAAACGTGACAAGGGATAATCATGAAGATTGCCACTTGTCATTCCCACTCAGCTACTCAACTAATTCCACTTTCAGGAAGCCAACGCTCCTTAAATTAAATATTACCGGTTCTGATTCTTCACATTCTACCCATTTTTCCACTATCGCCCCTCCCATTTTTTTAGACACAAGCCTCATTTTCCCTCCCGTGTTGTAAACCTTCAAAAGCCCATTGTCATATTCTTGAACTAACCACCCATAGCTTTCTATCTGGGTTGCTCCTTCATAGTAAGTCAAGTTTACCCTCCGTCCAGGTCTCAGCATTTCCTCCTCCTCCTTCTTTTCAATCAGCGGAATCTCCTAATTCTTCTGACTTAGCTACTCATATTGTATCCCCAGCCAATCCCGAAAGAAATACCTCCTCGGCTTTTGGGAGTGCGAAAAGGGCTTTCTGGTGGAGGCAATTGGTAATATAGCTTTTGATGTCAAAAAGTTAAGAGGCAAATAGAGCTAGAAGCGTGTGTATTTGAAATTTTGTTAACGGTTTATGATTTTCTTGAAGCTGTGATAGGATATGCCCATGAAGATTGCCATTATCGGCTTGCCCAAGAGCGGCAAAACAACCATCTTTAATGCACTAACCAGAGGTAAGGCTGAGGTCAGCACCTATTCTCAATCCCTAACTCCAAATATAGGTGTAGCTAAGGTGTCTGACTCACGATTAGCAACACTGGAAAACATGTTCCGTCCCCAAAAAACTGTGCCAGCAGAGGTGAACTACGTGGATATTGCAATTTCGTCAAAGACTCCTGGCAGCCGGGGAGAAATAGGAGGAGAATTCTTAAACTACCTGGCCACCTCCGATGCCTTGCTCCAGGTGGTTAGGACCTTTAAGGATGAAAACCTCCCCCACCCCCAAGGAAGCATAGACCCCAAACGCGATATAGCTACATTAGACCTAGAACTTGCCTTCTCGGATTTAGCCATTATCGAAAGAAGGCTCGACAAGTTAGAGACGGCCTTAAGAGGAGCTAAAGCAGCGGAGCGTGAATCGTATTTGAAGGAGCAATTCCTGCTACAAAGGCTTAAAACATCGTTGGAGGAGGACATACCGATAAGACAGCAGAACCTCGCGGAAAGTGAACTTAAGGCGCTATCCAACTACCAATTTCTTACCGCCAAACCTATGCTGGCCATCCTCAACATGGGTGAGGAACAATTAAGCCAGGTTTCACAACTAGAAGAGGGGATAACCTCCTTTTACCCCCAATTTGCTGTAGTAGCCCTGTGTGGCAAACTAGAGGCAGAACTGGGCCAGCTCAGCGATGAGGAAGCCCTGCCGTTTCGTGAGGATATGGGACTATCCACACCAGCACTTGATAAAGTTATAGACCTCTCCTACAGACTTCTGGGGCTAATTTCCTTCTTCACCACAGGGCAAGACGAGGTAAAAGCCTGGACCATCCCCACTGGTACCACGGCGCCGAAGGCAGCGGGGAAGATTCATTCTGATATAGAAAGAGGTTTTATCCGCGCCGAGGTGATTAGGTACGATGATTTGAAAGAATGTGGCAGTTTAGCCGAAGGGCGGAAAAGGGGAGTGCTCAGAGCAGAAGGCAAGAACTACACTATCCAGGATGGAGATGTAGTTACCTTTTTATTCAACGTGTAACTAACTTGTATCCTAACCTGAGTTAAACAGACAAAGCCATCTCCCTAAAGCTTGAGCTTTAAAGTTACTATTTCAAACGGCTTCACTTCCAACTTCAGCTTATTGCTATCCGCCTTGAGCTCATACAATTCCCTCTCCAGCAAGTCAACAACAACTGCCCGCCTGATTGTTCTAAACAATTCAAGCTCAGCCATGGTTGTCTCTCCCTTATTTTCGAAAAACCTCAAAATAACTTCCTCTTCATCCTCGGCCTTCTTCAAAGCTGAGAGAGTGATATTATCCGGAGAAAGCTTCAGGAAGGAGTACTCCGTCGGCAAATTGCCGCTTGAGTCGCTCTGGAGGCAAAGAGGTGCCTGGATGAAATCCTGGGCATGCTTATATACCTCAGCCTGTCTCCAATCACCATTGTGGAACTGTATGGAGTACTTAAAAACATGTGATCTCAGCTCCAGGGCATCTGGAGTGGGGACCAATGGTCCAGCTACCCCATCAGCAGAAAGGCCACTTACGCTTCTAAAAAGTCTGATATAGACCGAACTTCCCATTATGGCATTCGCTGGCAAACCCTTATTCATGAAGGTGATTCCTCTTGTCCCATTATTCAAATCAAACCAATTCAAGAAGTTGGGAATTCCCGAGGGCATAAATCCCTTCGTCCTGAAGAAATACTCCGTCGGCTCAGAAATAACGCCGAACTGTGTCTCCCGGTAATAAGCCTTACGCTCAAATCCAACATCGAACTTGACGCTGAGCCTTATGTTCGGGTATTTATTATTAACCCTGGTAACAAATTCAATTCGAGGTAGGTCGCGGAAGATTACGACCTCTTTGCATATATCCAGCGTCTTATATTTATAAAGCACGGGTGGAAATCTCTCTTTCAACCTGTATGGCCAGGTGAGGCAGTAATATTCACTCTCAAAGGTTATTTTTGTTTGCAAAGGTCCTTCCTCTATCTTGAAACTTTTAGGCTTAAAGCTCCCGTATTCCAATCCCTTGCCTGATTCACTCTTTATCAGGTCGGCAAATCTGCTGCGATGATAATAAAGATCGCCTATTTCATCATCGATAAACAGCTCGTTTCCCTCTATCAAAAGCTCACCATCCTTACCATGGACTCTAATTATGCCGGTTTCCTTATCCACGGTCAGCTTGAAAAAGGGGTTCTCAACGCTTTCGTCCTCGATCTTCATCCTGCTCACTGCTTCTTCATTCCCTGGCATCACCTTGTACACTTTATAACCCAAGGGTGGAACATCGCAGGTAAAACCCAGCCTGGCACTCTTGATTCTGCCTTGCTTATCTCCCTCCTCTTTCATCACTTGAGTTTCTATCGTCCTATTCCCCTCGCTTATGCCAATACCTCTTTCTACCCCCTCAGGCAACTTTAAGTCCACCTCAACCCAGTTTCGCACTTGTCTGGGAAAAGAGTTGAATACCACAATTGCCCCACCACCACTAGCAATCTTCTCAGAAACATACTTCATAGACCTATTCGCTATGCTGGTGAGATTATCCCTGAGATAATGGAAGATCTCCCTTACTTCTTGGTAAATCTCATCCACGCCACAACCGGTAGTGATGTCATGGAAGGCAATGAACAAGGTCTTCTCCCAAGCTTCATGTAGCTCGTCGATAGGATAATTGTCCCCAAGCAGCCAGGCAATGGTGGCAAATTCCTCAGCCAGCATGAGCAGATTCCCACATTCTCTAGAATCCTGAACGAGCCACAAGCGGCTGGTACACACTTGGGGAAACACATCTACAAGCTCATCATCGAATAGTTCGCCTTCTACAATCTCAAGCCTCTTCCCAGCATGCTCCAGGCTCTGGAAAAACTCTCTCGGTGCAGCTATCTTCATCTCGATATCGGGGTGAGCATTATTCCAATCTTTCACCGCTTGAGGTATTTCCCGCTGAGGAGGCATCGAACCACTGCCACAAGGCATTAAGATGTAGGGGGTAGCAGCATACTTGTCCAATGCAGCAAAAGATTGATCTAGTTTATCAAGGTAAAGGCCGGCTCTATAACCCAGAGGCATCCAGTGAGCCAGGATAGTCGAACCGTCCAGCCCCTTCCAAATGAATTCACTCTGCGTTATATCTGCTCTTGCCCCTCTTCTGAATGCCAGCCATTTATACCCCGCTTTGTTGTAGATTTGAGGAAGCTGGGCATTCATGCCAAAGCTATCCGCTGCCCAAGCCACGGGAACTTCAATACCAAATTTATCCCTACAATATCTCTTGCCAAAGATGATTTCCCTTATCAATACTTCCCCTGTGGGAAGCATGGTATCAGGCATAAGATACTGCCCATCAACTATCTCAAGCCTCCCTTGCTTTATCATTTCCCTCAGGCCAAGCCAAAGCTCTGGATTCCTGCTCTCTATTTCTTTCAGTAAAAAGGTTTGTTCTAGACAGAACTTGAACCTGGGCTCTCCTTTCATTATCTCCAGTACTTCTTGCAAAATTCTCTCGTTTATCTGAAAGTAATCTTCCCTGGAAAACGCCCAGGCTACATCATAATGAGTGTGTGGAACCAAATAAATTGTCTTCATCTTAGCCTCCAAATATCTTCTTGATCGCTCTGCTCCAACCCTCAGGTCCAATCCCCTCTACCCGGTGAAATTTATCCAGGTTTATCTTTTCCCAGCTTTCATCTGGCTTTTGGACTAGCACCGGCATAGCAACTGCAGCCAACATGGGCAAATCGTTTTGGCTATCACCTATACCGATAGTTTCCACTGTATCAAATTTTTGCCTCAATAAGCGAATTAAAATGCGCGTAGCCTTACCCTTATCGTTTCCTTTCATAACTTCGTAATAGCTACCGCCATGAACATAATCCATGCCCATTTCCTTAATTCGGCGTAATACTAAATCTCGCCTGGTTTCATCGCCCTCCAATTTAAGCGTTTCGCTGTATTCCCTTTGTTTTGCTAGCCTGGCAAATTCCAGACTTAAGCCGCTATCCTCAGCCACTTCCTCAGCACTCATATCTCCAAAACCTTTAATGATTATACCTGCCTTCCTTTCGACTTCTTTCAGCAGCATCCTTAGTTGTTCATAAGGTGTGCCCAGTTCAATCACACTGTAACCCTGAACAAGCTTATGATAATCAAAAGGAAACGCGAAGTAATTTTCCGGGATAAAAATAGCCCCTCCGTTCTCGACTATGAAGGGATCAGCTATGCCCAATTCTCTTCTGTAAACTTTTTGCTCCGCCCTTGTTTTGGCGGAGCAAAATATGATCGGTATCCCCTTTGCCTGAAGCAATTCCAGAGCATCCAATGCCTTGCCATAGGAATAATCAGAATTGAGTAAAGTGCCATCAAGATCGGTAAAAACCACCTTCACTGTGCATTAATTATATAGCTGAATTGGTAGTTAAAGCTAGTTATAGGCTAGATGAAGCAACTTGTTGTTGTAAGACAGGTCTGATATTATGCTTTTACTTAGATATTCTGCAAGGATAGGAAGATGTATATTGAGAGTCCAAGATATACCGAGAGGTTTGGCTCAATCAGAATGAACCATGTACAGAGGGTGATATCTTTAGATTCAGGAGTAAAAAGCGAGCTGCCTCCTCATGGCGCCATGGGAGTAATGAAAATAAACGAAGAAATAATTAAACACTTCGAGGATAGAATGGCGATTGTCATTCCAGTTAAAGACGAGCGACTTAAGCTTCTCGAGGGAGTAGTTAGTGGTGTGCCACATGACTGTTTAGTGATTGTAGTTTCCAACAGCCAAAGAGAAAAGGTTGATAGATTTAGAATGGAAGGAGATGCTCTAAACCAACTCTGCCGCTTTACCCTTCGCCAGGTTTTGATTGCTCATCAAAAAGACCCCGCCATCGCCGAAGCTTTGGCGGAGTCTGGTTATAATGACCTTTTGGGAGAAGATGGATTAGTGCGTGATGGTAAAAGCGAAGCCATGGTGATAGGTTTGCTTATGGCCAAGGCGGCAGAGAAGGAGTATGTTGGTTTTATTGATGCTGACAATTATTTCCCCGGCGCGGTACTGGAATATGTGAGAAACTATGCCGCTGGCTTTAGTTTAGCTCAATCCCCTTACAGCATGGTGAGGATATTATGGCATTACAAGCCCAAAATCTCAGGGGGGATATACTTTAGGAAGTGGGGAAGGGTATCGGAGATCACCAATAAGTACTTGAATAACCTGATATCCTCTAAAACAGGATTTGAAACCGAAGTTGTAAGAACGGGTAATGCCGGGGAACATGCTATGAGTATGCGACTAGCAGAGATTTTACCCTATGCTTCAGGATACGCCGTGGAACCCCAAGAGTTGGTAGCTATATTTGAAGATTTCGGTGGCATCTTGGCTACAAAACACATCAAGGTGATGGAGCAAGGGATAGATATATTCCAGATTGAAACCAGAAATCCCCATCTGCATGAGGAAAAAGGGGATGAACATCTCCATGAGATGTTATTATCCGCGATGAGTACTATTTATCATTCGCCTCTCTGTGAAAAGGAAGTAAAACAGGCGGTTTTAACTGAGTTAGTTAACCAAAAAGTTCTCAAGGAAGGGGAGATACTCCCTCCTATTCATATCAATGCTCCGCCGAAAAAGATAAATACCAGCAAGTTTATCACCGCTATACAAAAGGATTTCGATAAATATCGCGCATTAAGATAAATTCCAAGAATGTCTTACCTTGCCTTTTCCCCAGCGCACCTTTGCTGAGATTATGTTACCTCGTCCGCGATGAAATTATGAGGGGTCGCCGCTTTAAAACGAAATTGTTTCAGGCTCGATTGATTTATTCGACCAAATCCTAATACCCCTGGACAACTTATTCCCTTTTCCTATCACTACATCATCTCCCAGAATACAGTCATCTAAAACTTCGCTTTCTTCATCGATATGGCAGCGGGAGGCGACCAAACAATTTCTGAGCCTGGCTCTTTTACCAACCTTACAATCTTGCCATAATAGTGCCCCTTCCACCGTGGTGCCTTCTCCTATTTGACACTGCGCCCCTAAGATGACAGGCCCTTTCACTACACTATCCTGTTCAATAGAGCAACTTTCGCCAATCACCGCTGGGCCCTCAATTTTAGCTGAAGAGTGAACAAAGACCTTGCCTTCAAACTTAACATTCTTGTTGCCGATCTGATGGTAAAGTAAATCGTGGTTCAACTTCAAATACTTCTCCGGAGTACCTATATCAGTCCAATAACCTTGAGATGGATAACCATAAATTGCTTGCCCTTTTTCCAGAAGAGGAGGAAAAACTTCCCGCTCGAACATGAAAAAAGTACCTGAGGGGATATTCTCCAGTATCTCAGGCTCCAAAATATAAATACCGGCGTTAATCATGTTAGTAGTTACTTCATCATGCTTTGGCTTTTCTACAAAGCGTTTGACCTTGCCATCGGTATCTGTCTCCACTACCCCATAGGTAGTAGGGTTATCTACTGGCGTCAATGCTATGCTTATGCTAGCCTTCCGCTCATGGTGCAAGGTCATCATCGAAGTTAAATCAACATCAGTGAAAATGTCTCCGTTAAAAACGATAAAGGCTTCATCCAGAAACTTTTCCGCATTTTTCACCGCTCCTGCCGTCCCCAAAGGAGAATCTTCCACTGAGTAAGTAATTTTCACACCAAAGCCACTGCCGTCAGTAAAATAGCTTTGAATTTGATTGGACGATTTACCTATGGCAAGTATTATGTCAATAATATTGTGCCTTTTGAGGTAGTTGATAAGATGCTCAAGTAAAGGACGATTTAACACAGGAACCATTATTTTGGTTGTGTTACAGGTGAGGGGGCGCAGTCTTGTTGCTTCCCCACCAGCCAGAATAACAGCTTTCATTCTAGAGATATTACCTATTGATATCCTTGGTGGGGAAGGGGGGACTTGAACCCCCACGCTTTGCAGCACATGATCCTAAGTCATGCTCGTCTGCCAATTCCGACACTCCCCCGTCGACCTATCTATTTTAAGCTACACAATTTGATTTGTCATCTTATGTATTTCCCGTCTATATGCTAAAATTAGTGTCTAAAAAGAAGCATGTCCAAACAAGCTGATTATTCTGCATTGGACCGACCAGAGATTCTTTCCTTTATCTTTTACCCCAGGAAGGATATGACTAAGGCTCCACCCAACGCAAGTGACCATTCCATCCCTGTAGATAAGGATGTCTCCATTGCTTGTCGCTTCTATGTTCACAGCCAAAGTTCGCCCTCTCTTATTTTCTTCCATGGCAATGGCGAGGTTGTCAGCGATTATGATTACGTTGCCCCTCTATATAATGAGATTGGCATCAATTTGTTTGTGGCTGACTATCGAGGTTATGGTGCAAGCGAAGGTTCACCTACCTTTAGCAACACAATTGCAGATGCCCCTACTATATTTAAGGCATTCATTGACATCTTGCATCAGGACTACTATAGCGGCAACATCTTTGTGATGGGTCGCTCCTTGGGAAGCGTTTCCGCTATTGAAATAGCCTATCGTTATCAGAAACAAATACAGGGGCTGATTATTGAGAGCGGATTTGCCACCATTATTAACCTCCTCTCTCATTTAGGCTTCCCTGCCCAATTACTTGACGTAGAAGACGCTGACTTCCCCAATCTAGCTAAAATTCGCACTATTACTCTGCCCACGCTTATCATGCACGGAGAACATGATACCCTCATCCCTCCTGGTGAGGGTAAATCTCTGTTTCATAATGCAGCTACAAAAGATAAACACCTGGTCATCATTCCCAAGGCTGACCACAATGATATAATGTTAGTAGGCATGGAGCGTTACTTACAAGCAATTAAGGAGTTCATTTTTACTTAAGTCTACCCTTTTAAGAAAGGAGTCATTATGTGGATTCAAGAACCGGGCAAAGTCACCGATAGAATAGAGTTTATGGGAACACGCAAAAATTGCCTGTATCTGCTTAAAGGCAAAGAAGCCATGATTATTGGAGGCGGAATGAGCTGTGCAGCCCCATCTCTAGAGAAGCAATTTTCTGCCATAGATTTTGACCTCAACAAGATTAAATATTTAGTCATTCCCCACTCCCACTTCGATCATTGTGGGGCAGTGCCCTATTTGAAGAGGAAATTCCCCCATGTGCAAATACTTGCCTCAGCATATTCAAGAGAAGTATTTTCCAAAGAAAAGGCAGTGGATTTTATCGCTGCTGCTAATAAGGAAACGATTGAGAAATTGGGGCTTCAAGATGAGTATGGAAGATTACATTTAGAGTTTGATGGCATACATGTTGACCGTGTTATGGTAGAAAACGATATCATAAACCTCGGTGAAGGAATCGAAGCCCACTTTATAGAAGTGCCAGGTCACACAAAGTGCTGCATCGCAACATATGTCCCAGAGTTAAAAGCTATGTTCCCTTCGGATGCCGCTCCATTTCCCACAGCCGACGGTAGTGAGCTTTCTTATCCCTCAGCCCAATACGACTTTTCTTCATACAGGGCATCGCTAAGGAAACTAGTAACTTACGACACACAAATATGTGCCTTTGACCATCATGGCGTTTTTGTTGGTGATGACGCAAAGAATATCTTACAACAGGGGCTAGAGCAAGTGGAGAAGTTTAAAAGCTATATTATTGAGCAGTACCGACAGATGGGTGACTTAGATAAAATGGCACAAAAACTTGTTGCTGAGACAACAGAGAGAAACGAACTCGATTTCCTCAGCTTGGAACTTGAGACCGCTGTTGTTAAGACTATAATCCGTAAGATACTAGGCTAGATTGTTTGGTAAATCAGTACCTGGAGCGACTTCCTCCTCCACCCCCCCCTCCTCTCCTATCTCTATCTTCAGGACGAGGACGCGCCTCGCTGACAGTGAGCGTTCGCTCCTTCAGCGACGTTCCATTAAGGCTCTGAATTGCAGCTTGAGCTTCAGACTTCTCTGACATCTCAACAAACCCAAACCCTCTAGATTCTCCGCTATACCTATCTTTGATAATGTTTGCCGAGGTGACTTGCCCAAAAGCCTCAAATGCCTGACGCAACTCCTCTTCATTAACCCCACTTGATAAATTACCCACATATATATTCATAAAATCAACCTCCTTCTCATTTTTGTCAACTTCGCTTATTGCCACCCCACAAATTGGGGGAATTCGTGGGGGCCCTTATATTTCTTTCTTTTAAGGAGAGAGTCTAGGTGAGGGATTAAAATACACTGACTTTCTCCTTATTCCTGACCTTTTAGGGGCTGGACTCAATCCAGTCCCTTTGTTGCCTGGCCCTCTTCAGCAGACTATTGCTGACTGCTTAATCTGACCTTGCTGTAGCACTCGCTACAATACACTGGCCTGCCCTCTCGTGGCTCAAAGGGTACTTCACATTCCTTACCACACTCAGCACATACTGCAGAATACATTTGGCGACTTGATCTAGAACCACTAAAGCCTCTGCGCTGAGCTCTCCTTGCTTCACGGCAGATAGAGCAACGCTTGGGCTCATTATCATATCCCTTAGTAGCATAGAACTCTTGCTCCTCCGCAGTAAAGGTAAATGTGGCACCACAATCAGAACATTGGAGCGTTTTATCCGTAAATCCCATTGGATGACCTCCTTTTTTTATACTATCTGGCTAGTGTCTTGGTCATCCAATGTCTGTAAATAAACCCGAAAAAGCTTCCATAGAGACCTGGTAACCTACACTTGTAACCACTAAATTAAGTATATAAAGACATGGAGAAAATTGCAACTATGGGAAAGCTTCACTCAATTGTTTTTCTTTTAAGGTGCTATTATCTATAATTACGCCTCAGCTAGCGAAAAGTAGTACAAGGCATGCGTAGAGGAAAACTAAAGTCGAAATTCATCGGGTGTTTGGTAGGAGTAGCAATAGGCGATGGGCTGGGTGCTCAGCGAGAAGGAAGAGGTATGGCCAAGAGGGAAGAAATTGATTCCTTGGCTGAGAGACTGAAGCAGCTAATTTATACCGACGATACTCACATGACAATCGGAGTGGCAGAATCTCTAGTAGAGAGCAAAGGCTTCAATGGAGAACATATGGCTCAAACCTTTATAAAAAACTATGAGGTTGAACCTTGGCGCGGCTACGGCCCAGGACCTCCCAGAATTTTCAGGATGATAAAGAGGGGAGAGCCATGGGATAGCGCCGCAGATAAACTTTACCAAGGCGGCTCCTTTGGAAATGGCTCAGCGATGAGGGTAGCACCAGTGGGGCTACTTTACTCCAACAGTCCAGAGAAGTTAAGGGAGATTGCCTATAAATCCAGTTCTATCACCCATTCTCATGAATTGGGCAAGGAAGGAGCAGCGCTCCAAGCTTATGCCGTAGCCCTAGCACTCAACACACCTTCAAATGAAGACATTGATAAAGAGTCCTTTCTTCTAAAACTTCAGAACTTTGCCCAAAACCGGTTGTATAAGGAAAGGATAGCCCAAATGAAAAAGTTGCTCGATGAGCAAGAGCGAGCGAAAGTGATTGCTGCGCTAGGGAATGGCATAGAAGCACCAAGATCTGTGCCCACCGCTATTTTTTGCTTTTTACTACACCCCAGGTCTTATAAGAATACTGTGATTTACGCCATAAGCCTTGGTGGCGACACCGATACCATAGCTTCTATGGCTGGAGCTATTTCAGGTGCGTATCTCGGCGTGGAGGCTATTCCACAAGAATGGAGGGCAAAGCTGGAAATTAAGGACTATATCCAAACCCTAGCAGAAAAGTTATGTCAACTTGCAACCAGTTAGATATTAACGATAAGATTGCCTGTCTTGATTGGAGACCTTGCTTATGACAGTCAAAGTAGTGACCGATAGTAGTTGTGACATTCCTCCTGAGCTAGCTCGCAAGCTCTCTATTACCATAGTGCCGCTGTATATCCAAATTGGTGACAAAACTTACCGCGACGGCATAGATATCGATACTAATGGCTTATATCATGAGCTAGCCCATAGCCAAGAAATTCCCAAAACCTCCGTATCTCCACCAGGTGACTTCATTAAAATGTATAGTGATTTGGCCACTGAAACTGACCAAGTTATCTCTATTCATCTCTCCTCAGGATATAGTGGTACATATAATGTAGCAATGTTAGCCAAGAATTATGTAAAGGATAGGTGCCGTGTAGAAGTAATAGACTCGAACTCAGTTTCTGCAGGTTTAGGCCTTATAGTTATAGCTGCGGCTAAAGCAGCCCAGGAAGGCAAAAACTTGGATCAAATTGTTGACCTGGTACATCAGAGCATGTTGCGAAATCATATATTTGGGAAAATCGACGACCTCGCACACATTCTCAAAGGTAAGCGGTTTCAGTTAACGAAAGTGTTAATTCTCTTAGGAAAAATAAGTATGGCGCTACACATCAAGCTGCTGGGCGAGCTCTACGATGGCGGCAAAATACGTTCCCCCGCCTTTGTCATTGGTCGCAAGATGGCATTGAATCGGCTAAAACGATGGGCAAAAGGGTGTGAAGATATCAAAGAGCTAGCAATCGCCTATTCCACAACGCCACAGGAAGCAGAAATGCTTGCTGAGTGCTTGGAACCACTATTTCCCAGAGAACGCATCCTTATTACCAGGCTTGGTTGTGCCACATCCACATATGTTGGGCATGGGACTCTAGTCATGGCTCTCATCCACGACGAACATTTGTAAGAATGGCAGTAGTCACCAATTCCCAAACTCACTGATAGTCATGCTATATATGGAACTCAACTATATCACCATCCTGAAGTATATGTTCTCTGCTAACCCTCTGTCCATCATACTTTCCTGAACCCCAAACAACAGCATACTTTAATTTGCTGCGGAAGTCCTTATGGAGACTTTCAGCAGCCTCCTCCAGTGTGCTGCCTTTCTTTAATATCATGGGGTCGCTCAGGTCAGTTTTGCTGCCGGGAGTTTTAGTATAAACCCGGACAATGTTCAGTGCTTCATGGATTATTCTTTTAAACTCTTCCAATCCTATATCCTCTTTAGCTGAAATGGAAACCATAGGAAACAGCTTAGCATATTGTGAATACAAGGTTTCCCAATTATCGTTCGCGCCTTCCATATCGTTCTTATTCCCCACGATTAACATCTTCCTGGAATAACTTCCTGGAGTTACCTGAGTAGTATCATCCATTAAGGGTTCTACTCTTGCCTCTCTTAGTTCTTGAAGAATAGTCTCCACCTGGCTTATTGGCTCCAGGGATAAATCTATTACGATAGCAATGATGTCAGCCTTTCTAAGGGCGTTAGCCAGCAATATTCGCACTTCTCTATGCCCAATAGGTGGTGTATCCACCAGTTGAATCTGAATATCCTCAAACGCCATCATACCAAGGTTAGGGACTTGAGTGGTGAAGGGGTAGGCAGCTATCTCAGGGATTGCCTCGGTTACCATTGCCAATATCTGCGATTTCCCCACATTGGGTAACCCGGTTATCATCACCTGTCCGGCGCCTTCTCTGCTAATGTAAAAGCCTGTCCTTCTAGCTGTAGCATACTTCCTTTCCGCTTCTTGTGAGAATTTAGCAATCTTTCGCCTTAACGCAGCGTGGAGCTTATCGGTGCCTTTGTGCCTGGGCATAATAGCAAGCATTGTCTGCAAAGCCTCAATTTTTTCCTCAGGGTCCTTGGCAGCCCGATAATGCTTTTCAGCCTCAAAATACTGTGGCGGTAAATTCGCTGGCATATATTCATTTTAACACGACGCCTTATTTAACAGACAAAACTTGTTATAATGGTCTTGAGTAAACTATGAGTATTAGCATCACTGCTTATGGCGGTGTTGGAGTCATCGGCGGGAATAAGATTTTACTCCAGGCAGATGACACAGCAATATTCTTCGATTTCGGCATTAACTATGCTCTCTGGTCTCAATACTTTGAGGAATACCTGAAGCCTCGTGCTAGTAGAGGCTTAGCTGACTTATTTGAAATTGGACTCCTACCTCCTTTAAGAGGTATTTACAGGAATGAGCTTGAATCATCGTGGGACGATGTTTGGTCAAGACTGCGCTCCCCCATTAAGGAAGTTCACTTAGATGCGGTTCTGCTTTCCCATGCCCATCTGGACCATAGCGGTCACATATCATTTCTACATCCCGACATTCCTATTGTATGTAGCTCCACCACAGCATTTCTTGCCAAGGCAATTCAGGACTCAAGTATCGGGGATTTTGAGAAGGAGGTGTGCTATACCACGCCTCGTGAAGAGCAAGGACGGATAATTACCTCGAGTAATTGGAAGAAATATGCCTCGATACAAAGGCAATTTCTTTTCACCGAGCCAATGCTGTCATCCCCTCAAGTACAGAGCTTTTGGCGGGAACCAACAGGAGCCAGACAATTAAATTATAGGCAGCCAAAGATTAGCGATAAAGTAGGCAACCTCAGAATAAAGTATTTCCCCGTTGACCATTCTATTTATGGTGCCGCGGCTTTCGCTGTTGAAACGAGCCAGGGATGGGTAGTCTATACCGGAGATTTGCGTTTACATGGCAAAACGGGCTACAAAACCAGGCAATTTGCTGCTGAGGCAGCAAAGCTTCAGCCCACTGCGCTCTTATGTGAAGGGACAAACATTAACGAGGAGGACAATGCTGTTACAGAAGAAGAGGTTATGGAGAACTCATGGCAAAAGGTTAAAGAAGCTGAAGGTAAACTCGTGGTCGCCGACTTCGGTCCCAGGAACCTCGAAAGATTGTTAACATTCAAAGAGATTGCCAGTCGGTGTGGACGAAAGCTCGCCATCCTGCCCAAAGATGCTTATCTACTACAGTCCCTGCACCTCGTAATGCCTGAAATACCTGACCCTATTGTCGATGATACGTTAATAATCTATGAAGAGGTTAAAAATGCTGTCAATTGGGAAAAAGACTTGTTAACTCGCTATAAGAACCAGGGGAAAATAGTTCAACCTGAGGACATCAGGCGTGATGAAGGAAGCTATGTTCTCTGTCTCAGTTTCTGGGATATCAACGAACTAATTGACATCAGGCCAACCAAAGGGGGACTCTACATTTATTCCTCCAGTGAGGCTTTTAACGAGGAGCAGAGAATTGATATCAAGAGACTAAGGCAGTGGCTTAACCACTTTGGTTTTTCTTCAATGGGTGCTCCTGATATAGAAACGGGCAAAGCTGCTGAAGCTGAGCGAGGCTTTCACAGTTCGGGACATGCTTCAGCTTCAGAATTACTAGAAATTATCGAAGTAATCGACCCCAGGGTGGTTATTCCCATACATACCGAGCATCCTGAATTTTTTCAGGCTAAGATTGGTGCGCAGAGGCAAGTCATCATACCTGAAGTAGGAAAGACCATTTTTCTATAACTCAATCACCAGACCTGCCCCACATTCTGAAGCTTTGTCTTTAAATAATTCTATTATTTTTGCTTTGTATGAAGTGCAATGACAGGGGTAAATTAAAGATAAATCATTGAAAGCATCGAATTCATGGAATCCGTGGAATCCCCCGGCAATTCCATAAAGCTTTCCAAATTTCGAGGCAGCCTTCAAGATGTTCTTCATCGCAGGATGAGCACATCCTGTAACTACAAAAATTCCTTTATCTGTCTTGAGTGCCAGAGATTGCTCTATGCCTTCAATCTCGCCAGTGGAAAAAACATTTTTACAAATTTGAACGGCATCTTTTTCGACAATGGTTACCTTTCTTCCCGGGAATGTTCCCCAAAATGAGCTCGGGAGGTAAAGTTCGGCAGTTTTATTTATCCTGAGAATTTCAGAAAGCCCCCCGGTATGGTCCCCATGAGCATGCGAGATTACGATTATTCCTATATTCTTGGGGTCAATAGTAAGTTCCTGCATATTGTGTAATAAAGTGGGGCTATCAGCGCCAGTATCAAACAAAATAGGTGGAATCCCCGCATCTTCTATGAGAGCGGAAAATCCCCAGCCTGCTTGTAGCTTTCCTTTCTTTGCTTCATTATCATAAACGATTGTAATTTTCATCCTTCCCCCCTTTAATCAAGAAGAGACCGTCCACCGGACATGCTTATGGCAGTTGGCAATAGTGGCAGGGAATTCAAGTGTGATAGTTACAGCTTCTTCTTTAGAGAGCTTACCTTCTTATTCATACTGGAGGCTTTGTCTTGCCGCTCATCAATTTTAATTGTGGTTATCACCCTGGCAACCTCCTCACCAAAGGCCTCCTCATGCATCTTCTTTGCCACCATTAGAATTTTGTCTAAGTCACCCTCTATAATCGTCCCCATAGCAGTTATCTCATACTTTACATCCTTCTCCTGTTGCAACACTTTAACTGCCCGAGCCACATATCCGCTAACCGAAGGAGTTTTTGTCCCCATTGGAATAATACTTATCTCTGCTATTGCCATTTTGCAACCTGCTCCCTTTGTTATTATAAAGTTACCATAGTAAACTTGCTAATGCACCTTTTCCAAATTTCGAAAAGCATTTAGGGCTATCTGTCAGTAGCTGTTAAAATGACTGGAAACAAATGAAGGAATTGATTAAAAGCTTAACCAGAAGGGCAGGCGATGCCTTGATGGAGCATTTTCGCAAGGACTGGTCTTTACTTAAAGAGCGAAACACAGCTAAGGAAGCAGCAACCAAATATGACAGCGAGATAGATAAATTAATCATTGAGGAAATCAAGAAAATTTACCCTCACCATAGTCTGTTGACTGAGGAAAGCGGCTTCCTCCATGATGATCCTGACTGGCTCTGGATTGTGGATTCTCTGGACGGCACGGGGGATTTCGCCAACTTCAATCCTTTCTTTTCTGGCTGCATAGCTTTAATGCATAAAAATGAGCTTGTTTTAGGGGCAATCTACGCTCCAGCGATTGATGAATTCTACTTTGCTGAAAGGGGCAAAGGTGCTTATTTAAATGGAGTGAGAATTCAGGTACCCAATATATCGGACCTCAGCCGGAGCTATATTTTCTATTGTGAAGGTGGAGAAAAGAACCGCTTAAGAACAGGCGAGATTGCATTCAGGGTTTATCCTGAAGTTATGGATATGCGTAAGCTTGGCTCGGCTGGGCTGGAAACAGCCTGGGTAGCAGCGGGCAAGGGAGAAGCTTACATCACCACTAAGATTGAACCCTGGGATGTCGCCCCCGGAGTTTTGTTAATTCGGGAAGCTGGTGGTGAAGTTACCGATTTTCAAGGCAACCCCTGGAAGCCACAGACAAGCGACCTCTTATTTTCCAACGGGAAAGTCCACCAGGAAATGTTGAATTTAATCCACCCTTCTTAATCACCTAACCGTTCTGAGCTTTTTGCTCTTTGTCATTTTGAGCCCTTCACTTCTTGTCATTCTGAGCGGAGCGAAGAATCACACCGCTCAGAGTAGGCTCCGTGACCGAAGAATCTCCTCAATGAAATACCCTCGAGGTTCTGGATAACCACCGCTAGAGCTATTGGCTTTCCCCATCTTGCCTCTTGACTTCTTCAGTAGTAAGCTTTATAGTAGGTATAAAAGGAGGTATTAAAATGGGTAAGGCGGTAAAGATAAATATTACCTTGCCTGAGGAAGAGCTAAGGAGAGTGGATGCTTTTGTTCACAGGCAAAAAGATACCAGGAGTGGGCTTATCCAGGAAGCGCTTCGCTCCTTCATAGACCAGAAGGAAAGAGAGGAGAAGGAGAAAGAAAAACGGGAGGGGATGATAAAAGCAGCTTTGGAGATAAAGCAGTTGAGAGAGAAATCAGGCGAGTGGGATGGTGTAGCTGAGATAAGGAAGTGGAGGGAAGCAAAGTGAAAGTCTCCCCCAAATATGTGGTAGATGCTAGTGTTGTAGTTAAATGGTTCTCCCAATTCGAGGAGGATGCCGATAGCTCGGAAAAGTTGCTGAACAGCCATATAAAAGGAGCATCTATTCTTATGAGTTCCTCCTTAATTCTATATGAAGTTTGCAATGCTCTGCGCTTCAATCCAAATCTCGGCAAAGAAGATGTATTGAGAGCAGCCATAAACCTTCTCAAGCTAGAGCTTGAGCTGGTGGATTTCTCCGAGGTCTTTGAGCCAGCAGTAGAACTTGCCTTCTCCCGAGGCATTACCATATACGATGCTGTATATGTTGCTGTTTCGCAGGCACGTCATATTCCATTGGTCACCGCCGATTACAAGCTTTTAGCTAAACTCAAAGATATTCCTCTAGTCTTGCCTTTGAAGGAAATGAAGCTCTGAGCTCTGAAAGAGTTCCAAGATTATCTAATCAATTCGGGCATATACATCATCAACCCTCTTTTGCAGTTCAATCGTGAGGCGAATCGCTCTGGTTACCTTCATATAATGGTTTACCTCATCCAGAGATAGCCTTCGCCCTTTTCTGTCCTTCAAATATTTCTCCATCACCTGATAGGCTCCAATTTGATATTCCCACACTTCCCTTGAGATGCCCTCGAAACACTGGTCTTTGTTGATGTAGACCCTTTGAGCCGCTTCATCATAACGAACTCTTCCCACATTATTGGAGCCATTTTCAGGAAAGCCAATCCCCGTTTCCTGAAGGGCTGGGTGTTTAAGCAAATGAAGATTAATGAGTTCCCTGCCCAGATTGCTTAGAGCTTTAAAAGATTCATATTCAATGGGCAAAGGGATTCTAGGAAAATCTATTTTGAGGAACTCCACATAGCGCTGGCGATAAGTAGGAGAATAAAGGACGGCATAGATATAATAGAAAATCTTCTCCGGAGTAGGCTCTGCGCCTAGAGTTTCTTTAACAGCTTGCAAAAACTTGTCAGTGAAATTTGGGATGCGTTTTAGCTCACCTGCTTCTTTTTCAAAAAGCTGCCCTTTGGGTTCATCTGGGTAAAGGTAGAGAGGGAAAACGTAGTTGCTTTCTCTCGTTTTGTTCGAAATAAAACACTTATCGCCTATTGTTCTTGCTATAAAGGAATGCTTAAAGCTTTCAGAGGACAATAGTCTTGTGGTCACTAAGGTAAGATTTTCTTTTCTAAGAATGTGTTTCATTATTTCTTGATGTGGTCTCCTCAGAAAATCACAGTAACATACAAACCTTATATCAAAAGGGCGATACCCATAAGGAACAATTTTATCGCTTGAAAATGTTTCCCCTTTCAATAAATCCTCTCTGCGAGTTTTTGTTTTCCAGCCGCTTGTTTCTTTTAACCCGTAATAGAACTCTAAATCTTGCGAGGTAAGCTTAGGATCAAAAACATCGATGGAGATTTTTGTGATCTGCTGATGAGTAAACCCAAGTAGCACTTCGTCCTTTCCCGTCTCTACTCCACATGACCACTCCTTGAAAATCTCTGTTACCTTCCAGAATTCCTCATACTCCGCCTGCAAAGCAAAGTCCTTGGGAACAAAGAAATAATAAGGGGCGACAGGTTTAAGCTCTCGCCATTTGGTTGTTTCTACATCACTCCCAAAGAGGTATCCATATTTCTCGTCTCTTAATCCCCAAACATCGGCATAGCAAATCCTTTTTTCTTCCAGTGGTTCTTCAGCTTTCACATAAAGGGCAATAGCCACGCCCTGCTGGATGTCAAAAACATTTTCATCCTTACCACCTTCAGGCGCCCGCTCGCCTATCCTGGAAGAGCCGTGCAGGTTCAGAATGTAAATCTCATCAAAGGTCTCTAAGAGTTTTCTCCTCATCCCTCGATGGGTAATTCCTGAAAGGTAAGTATTGTTAGAAATAAGTCCTAAAATACCCTTCTTTGCCTGCTCAATCTTCCAGTGGGCAAAGCGAATGAACTTTATGTAATCATCAGAGAGGGGCTGGATATTTCGCTCTTCTCGTACATCTTCTTTGTAATCATTCATCAAACCTTCGATAAAATCTGATTTGTTTTCCGAACTCACAGAATAAGGAGGATTCCCCAGCACAACCAAGATTGGCACCTTTTCCTTTATCCTCTTAGCTTCCTGCCCTTCTTTAGTCAAGTCTATAAGAAAGCTTATTTGCTTGGGTTCTTTCATCTCCAAGGTATTCGTCAGGTAAAACTGAAATCGCTCATTTTCCTTGAACTTATAGCCCATCTCTTCTAAGACCATAGACACCTTGAAATGTCCCACTGTATATGGAGCTACCAGAATCTCAAAGGCATGGAAATGAGGCAAAATATGTTCTTCTATGTAAGGCTTTATGAGCCCCGCCTTGTTCCTTTGCTCCAATTCCTTTTGGACTTGCTTTATCGCCTGGACAACGAAGGTCAAAGTCCCCGCCGCAGGATCAAGAAGCGTCACATCTCTGGTGGCAAGCCCTTCGACTTTTCCAAATTTTGACTTCAAGAGCTTATGGATTGATGTTGTGATATAGGAAACTACTGGCAGTGGGGTGTAGTAAACTCCTAATCTTTGTCTTTCTTCAGGATTGTAAGTGGCGAGGAAGGTCTCGTAAAAGTTAATCACCGGGTCTTCCTCCCACTTTGTGGTCTTGAATTCCTTATAGATGGAGGAGATGTCTGCCTTTCCCAATACTTGGCTTATATCATCAACAATCCAGAGTAGAGATTCTGGGAAATGAGGTCCAGTGAAGGAATAGAAGATTTCTCTGAGCAAAGGTAAACTCTCAGGGATAAATTGCCAAGCAGTATCTTTATTGAAGCCATTTTGAACTCTCATTCTGGCAGCGAAGAGCCCATAAGTGATGGTCTGGGCATAAAGGTCAGCAAATCTTTCCTTTGTCAAAGTCTCTATAAGTTCTTCCCGAAAAGCTTTGTAAAACCTTATTACCTCCTCGTTTTCTCTGGAAAGTTCCTCCTGCAAGATGTGCTCAAGGAATCGCGTCTTCCTCGCTAGTTCGATGGATAGGCTGGAGGAAGTCTTTATTTCAGGTGTGGAGAAGGAAAAGAATTTCTCAAGAAGTTCAAAGAATAAATCTAACTTCTCAGGAGCAGGAGGATACTTCAAACTCTGTAAAGTGGATTGGCGACCTGCCTCCACTTTATCTATAGGATTGCCATTTCTATACAGCCTAAATTCCAGAAAGTTAGTTAAGATGAGGTTTGGAAGGGATTCCCGGTATCTTATTAGCTGCTCAGATTTCTCAACCTCATCAAGATTTGCATCCGGTGATTTTGCCTCGATATAGCCTGTAATGTCACCATCTTTTCTGATGAGGAAATCAGGGATGCCCACTTTTGTCTTCTTAGGTTGAACCAGGACTCCCGCTTTGCCCTGAGACGAGAAAATTTGGGAGCATTCCTCAATAAGCGTCTTTAGCGAGGAATAAAAGCTCTCCTCTCTAAAACCACCTACCACATAAATCCTATGGATTTCCCTAAAATAGCTAGTGAGAGCCTTCCCAAGTTTGCTTTCTTCTACCCTTTTCATCTATCTTTTTCAAGCGAGCCAATTATTTCGTTAAAAAGTAAAACATGTTTCCTCCCCAAAGGAAGAGGAAATCCGCAATCTTCTAAATCTAGAATTCATTGTAGCTTTAACGAATGCCAGAAGGCAAGCCATATGAGTAGCCACACTGTAAAGGACAATCAAATCTATCATTTGGCTTTCTGAGCTTTGGCTATCCAGTTGATGACTTCCCATCCGATCAGAAGTACATTTATCCTCCCTTCTTGTGTTTGCGATATGAATGGGGCTAACATATAATGATTTCGAGGGTGTATCTCATTTGCGAGTAAGGACTTGAATGGGCGTTAGCAAGCTGGAGAAGCAAACTATGACTGAACAAGCTGAGTTGGTACGGCAGGCAAAGACGATCCCTATAGATGAAAGAAAAAGAGCTCTCACCACCCTGAAAGAAACAGCGCTACATAAATATATAAAAGAGCTTTTGCTAAAAATGGATCCTGACAGCGTTGTAGAGATAACTCACGGGTCTGAAGAACATGGTAATGACCTTGTACGGGTGAGAAAGGATATAGTTGGAGAGTCCATAGTGGGAATTATAGTGAAAGTTGGGAAGATCAGCGGTAAAACTGCAGGAAAGGTAGACGAGATAAAAAGCCAAATTGATCAATCTATTGCTCATCCTATTAGGCTAAAAACAAGGCCAGATGTTTTGTTTGTCTCCGAAGTATGGGTGATGTTAGCTGGAGAACTGAGTAAAACCGCACATGAAAGGCTAGAAAGAGAGAAGGAAAACAGGAATATCAAGAGCCTTGGCTTGGACTGGCTTGTTGAAAATTTTACGGATTACTACCCTGAGATCTTCTTTGAAGGGAGAGTTATGGATTTTTTCCAAAAGAAAATCCAAGAATTGGAGGGAAAATATCTGTTCTCAAGAGAAGGCAGGAATTTGTCAGAGTTTTTTGTCGAACCTTTGGTCGCTGCAGTTGATATCCCAGCAACATTCGATGTGGAAGACTTTACTGTGATCCTGCGAAAACAAAGAGTCCCTTTTTCACAACTTAAAACTATTTTACGCTCCAATAGGCGAGTGATATTGGCAGGTGATCCCGGAGTAGGCAAGACTGTAGCTTTGACTAAATTCGTCATTGATAGCTTGAATCATGCTTGGAATCTTGCAATTCAGAAAAAACTGGAAAAGCAAGTAGAAATTCCAATCCTAATTCCAGCAAAGGAACTCTTGCAATTTACTGAAATTAGAACACTCCTCGAAAAATATGTCTCATCTGAAGGAGAAGTAATGGGCCGGCTCAAAATAGCGCAAATATTTATAGATGCTTTAGATGAAGTCCCACCAGCATCAAGGGATGAGGTATTAAAAAGGGCAGTCACTCTTTCTCAGGAGCTAACTGCCTCCCTTGTAGTGACTTCACGCAAAATCGACCTTATCAAGAATCCGCCACAAGGATTTGAAAGGTATGAGCTCTTGCCTTTCGAATTCGGGCAAGCTCTTAGATTTTTTCAGAAACGGGTTAGTGATGGGAGAATATTGGACGCTCTCAAGGATGGTCTGGAGAAAATTAAATATCAGATGCCAATGACCCCGCTAGCGCTACTTCTCCTTATAGAAATAGCTGAGAATTATAAAGAGATACCCGCTTCATTGTCTGAACTTTATGATCGATTCTCCGATATTGCTTTAGGAAAATATGATAAGGAGAAGGGCATTGAGGTACTTTTTGAGTATCGACTTAAAAAGCGCTTCCTTGCTGAACTTGCACTTAAGGAGCTTTTGGAGAAAGAAAGACTAGGGATTCCAACAGAGGAATTCGTGGAGTTCACTAGAAACTATGCTAATCTCTACGGTTGGGATAAGGATGCATTAAAAGGATTTGTTGAAGAAATAGAAAGAGCCGGAATCCTTGATCTGAAAGAAGAGGTAGTTTTCCAGCATCGCTCATTTTTGGATTACTTCGCGGCTTTTCGAATTTATGATAAATGGGAGGATTTTGCAAACCTAGAGGACTTTATCGCGCAAATTTACTTTGATGATTTTTGGGGAGATGTTGCGCTCTTTTATATAGGACTAAGAGGAGATATCAGGATAGAGCTGCTTAACAAGGTTTTTGAATTTCAAAGAGAAGGAATAATAACCAATATAGAGAAGTTCCTTAGCGGAAGACTACTGCAGGCAGCTTGGCATTCGCCAACCGAGATAAAATATTTGGGGTTAGAAAAAGCGTTAACTTTCGCACCAGTGGTAAGGGAGAGATTTTCAAGTCTTGTAGAGAAAAACAAAACGCCTATCCCAAGGATATTTTCAGATGTTTTTGTAATGACTCTCTCTGACTTATCATTTGGGAGTACATTTCTACTAAAAGAAGCAGAGAGATTATTCGACACGCTCTCAGATCAGCCTGAACAAAAAACTTTGTATGAGATGCTATCATTACTATGGGGTATTCAAAGGCTTCTTCTCCCAGATCAGCTTAGCGAGATGGTAAATAGCTTTTTGGGCACGATGTCCAAAGTTCCTGATTTAAGCAAAGAACAAGAGGTCACTGCATTCCTATTCTTAACAACTATGGAGCAAAAGGATAAAGCCTTTGTCAAAAGCCTCAAACAGAATCTAAGTAAGTTAAGCAAAAAGTATCCGGAGACATTTAGAGACCTTTTGCCTACTAGACCAAAAGGATTTAGAAAGAAACGACAAATCACTTACTAAAAAGCTAAACTTAAATAATCTTACTAATATCCTATTATCTTCCGAGTTTGGACTTTTCGCTATGCAGTCGATGTTCGGTATTTTGAAGAACGCTGAACTTAGAACAGTCATGCAACTGTAGTGAGAGAACACCCTATGCGAAAGCTTACCAACTTGCTAGCCTTTGATAGCAGGGGGTAGCTACTGACTTTACCTAGCTTAACATCACTTCGATTATTATGTCAAGTTCGTTGTGTATAAC
>CAZEQL010000003.1:0-52065 GCA_964514415.1 uncultured Dehalococcoidales bacterium | reverse complement strand
TTCTATTTTTTTCTCCCAGTTTTTGCCAGGAGAAGCTAAAATTAGATTGGCGATAACTTCGGAATCAGTAGAGGTATGAAAGCTATAACCACGTTCCTGAAGTTCATCGCGGAGCTGCTTAGCGTTAAGAATATTGCCATTATGTGCTGAGGCAAGGGTCATCCCCTCCGATTTCACTATAATAGGCTGGGCATTAGCTGGTTTGTTCGAACCTGTAGTAGAGTAGCGGTTATGCCCGATGCCAATATGTCCTTTGAGTAGAGCAAGGTCAGTTTCGGTAAACGCTTGAGAAACTAGCCCCATATTGGTGTGAATTTTTATTTCGTTGCCGTCACTGACGGCAATGCCAGCACTCTCCTGACCACGATGCTGTAAAGCAAAGAGGGCAAAAAAAATGAGCCGGGCTATATCTATCCCCGGGGCATAAATCCCAAAAACACCGCAACTTTCGCGCATAAAAAGTCGCCTTTGTTACAGATTGTAAGTCATTCTACCCCTTTCAGTCAATTTCTATACAATAATTTTGTGCTATGGTATTATATGACGCATTACTGAGTAGAGGAGTTGTATGTTAGAAAAAGAAAGGAAAGAAGATATCATCACCCAATTTAAGATTAAGGAAGGTGACACCGGTTCTGTTGAAGTTCAAGTGGCATTACTTACTGAGCGGGTAAAACAATTAACAGAACATCTTAAAGCACATCCCCATGATTGTCACTCTAGGCATGCGCTTCTTAAGTTGTTAGGGAAGCAGCGGCGATTTTTGGCTTACTTGAGCAAGGCAAAGCCTGAGCAATATCGTTCTTTTAGTGCTAGATTAGGTTTGAGAAAGCAATATGCCTGATATTTTTGAGCGTTCCATAGCTGATCGAGTGCTTGCTATTGAGGTGGGGAAACTTGCTGAGCAAGCTGATGGTGCTGCTGTTGTCCGTTACGGTGACACAGTTGTCCTAGTTACTGTATGTGCTAGCTCTGAGCCTCGGGAAAGAATGGATTTCATACCTTTAACGGTTGACTATGAAGAAAGGCTCTATGCTGCTGGTAAAATACCCGGTAGCTTCTTCAGGCGGGAGGGACGTCCCGGTGAACAAGCAATTTTAACTAGTCGGTTTATCGATCGGTCCTTACGCCCTCTCCTCTTCAAAGGATTTAATCGTGATATCCAAATTGTGGCTACTGTTCTTTCCGTCGACCAGGAAAATGACCCTGATATTTGCGCACTTATCGGTGCCTCAGCATCTCTAGTTATATCTGACATTCCCTTCTCTGGCCCAGTATCAGCAGTACACATCGGCTACTTAGATAGCAATTTGGTTTTAAATCCCACTTTGCCCCAGATAGAAAATAGCCTGCTTGATGTGATTGTTGCTAGTACTGAGCAAGCTGTAGTGATGGTAGAAGCAGGTGCTCAGCAAGTTTCTGAAGAACTAATACTAAGGGCAATTAAACTTGGACATGAGGCAAACCAGGAGATTATCAAACTTCAGAAAGAGCTACAGCAAGATTATGGCAAGCCTAAAATGGGAATCACTCCCAGAGAGGTTACACCTGAGCTTTCAACTCAACTCGTTTCCATGTTTGATGACAAACTGAATCAGGCTCTAGGGCAGCCAGGAAAATCACAACGAGAGCAGGCTTTAGCATCACTCAAGGAGGAAGTTAAACAAGAATTGGTTGACTCTTTCTCTGAGGAGGAAGTTAGTTTTGCTTTTGAAACTTGGCTTAAGGCAAAGGTGAGGGGAAAAATTTTGCAAAAAAGAGAACACCTGGACAGCCGCCGATTTGATGAAATTCGCCCTATTAGCAGTGAGGTTGCTCTTTTGCCTCGCACTCATGGGTCAGGGCTGTTCTGCCGAGGGCAAACTAAAGTATTAACAATTGCCACTCTGGGCTCTGCAGATAAGGAGCAACGGTTAGATGGTGTAGGAATAGAGGAAACTAAACGATTTATGCATCACTATAATTTCCCACCTTTTTCTACTGGAGAGGTGAAACGTATGGGAACGGGGAGACGAGAAATAGGGCATGGTGCTTTAGTAGAACGAGCTATTATTCCGGTTTTACCTTCAGAAGAGGAATTTCCTTACACCATTCGTCTCGTTTCTGAAGTGCTTAGTTCCAGTGGTAGCACATCTATGGCGAGCGCTTGCGGTTCAACCCTCGCCTTAATGGATGCTGGCGTACCCATCAAGGCACCTGTAGCTGGAATAGCTATGGGACTGGTCGTTGGGGAAGACGGCGACCATGTTAGCTTAACTGATATTGAGGGTGTGGAAGATGCCTATGGTGACATGGATTTTAAGGTTGCTGGCACCTCTCAGGGGATTACCGCTTTGCAGCTTGATATCAAACTCAAAGGAGTAGACTACAGCATCGTGGCTGAAGCTTTGAATCAAGCTCGTCAAGCACGCCTGGAAATCTTAGAAAAGATGAAACAAACCATTAGCGCTAGCCGTCCTGAACTTAGTCCTTATGCTCCCAGAATGCACGAGATAAGCATTGACTCAAGTAAGATTGGCAGCGTTATTGGTCCCGGCGGTAGGACCATAAGATCTATCATAGATGAGACAAAAGCAACTATAGATATAAGGAACGATGGCACTGTGGTTATTGGTTCTTCGAATGAGGAAGCAGCTCAAAGAGCAATCAAAATGATAAAGGATTTAACTCGCGAGGTGAAGCTAGGGGATGTTTATACGGGAAAGGTCACAAGGTTGCTAAATTTTGGTGCCATGGTGGAAATTTTGCCAGGGAAGGAAGGGCTGGTCCATATCAGTGAGCTTGCTGACTATCATGTGCCTAAAGTCGAAGATGTGGTTAAAGTTGGCGATGACATAATGGTGAAAGTCATTGAAATTGACAACTTAGGCAGAGTAAACTTGTCACGCAAAGCACTATTTGAAAGACCTTCTCGCTTGTCTGGTGCTGACGTGAAAAATTCCTTAGCTTCTGAGCATCATGGGCAGAAGGAACCAGGGCGTTATCATTCCTCTCATTGATATGATGGGGCAAGCGCCATACACAATAAATAAGCTACTACCAGGTGATGAACATGGAATTCTGGGCAAAAAGGCGGCAAATTTATTTAGGATTTAAATTAAGGGGAGAAGGGAGAAGGGGATATGAAGGTAATAAGAGTAGTTGTTAATGGTGCTTTAGGTAGAGTGGGGCAAGAGGTAACCAGAGCTGTAGTCCGTGAGCCTGGACTAAAGGTAGTTGGTGCTGTAGAGGAAAATGTGACTCAGCAATATCTCCCTTTGGCTGATGTTTCAGAGCTAGTGCCATTTGCTTCCGATTTAGATTCGCTTTTGAAGAGTTGTAATCCTGATGTCTTGGTGGATTTTACCACGGCTAAAGTTTCCATAGTGGCTGCTCGCATCGCTGCCAGGCGGAAAGTCAATTTAGTTATAGGCACTACGGGTCTTTCTGAGGAGAATATGGTAGAAATCGAGCAACTATGTCAAGCTCATGGAGTTGGGGCTGTAGTGGCACCAAACTTTTCTTTGGGTGCAGCACTCTTAATGCATTTAGCAAAGAGCGCTGCTAAGTTCTTCAACCATGCCGAGATTATAGAAATGCATCATGATAAAAAAGTTGATGCCCCTTCAGGAACTGCTATAGCTACGGCAAGAGCTATGTCGCAAGCGCATGGTGAACCTTTTATCTATCCTAAAGTTGAAAAGGAAACGCTCAGTAATACCAGAGGCGGCCAAATAGATGGCATAGCTATTCATAGTCTGCGCCTGCCAGGATTTATGGCGGGACAGGAAGTTATATTTAGCGGGACAGGAGAAACCTTAGGTTTACGCCACGAAGCTATAAGTCGAGAGTGTTATATGCCCGGCGTTCTTCTTGCAATTAAAGAGGTGGCAAAACGTAAGGGTTTAATTTGTGGGTTGGATACCTTACTTAAATTGTAGTTTGTAGGCTTTAGGTCACAAAAAGGTTAATTTTTTTGCCGAAGGCAGAGATGGTTCATAATGGAAGGGTTGAATGTAGCTATTATTGGTGGCACGGGGCTTGTAGGACAAGAATTTATTAAGATACTCGAACAGCGGAAATTTCCAACAGCTTCGATGCAACTGCTAGCCTCTGAGCATTCCTCAGGCATGGAGCATTTCTTCAGTCATCAAAAAATTGAAGTTGCAGAAGCCACCCCAGGGATATTTCGTGATGTTGATATTGGGTTTTTTTCCGCTGGTGCTGAGGTTAGTCGGCGTTTATCACCTTTAGCTGTCCAAGCTGAAGCGGTAGTCATTGATTGTAGTACCGCTTTTAGGATGGAACCTGGAGTTCCTCTGGTGGTTTCTGAAGTAAATCCTGAGGATATAAAATGGCACAGGGGGATAATATCTAGTCCAAATCCTTCTACAATCCAGTTGATGGTAGCTCTCTACCCCTTGCATAAGGTTAATCCTATAAAACGGATTATCGTAAGTACTTATCAATCAGTATCGGGCAGTGGAGCTGCTGCTTTAAGGGAACTAACAAGCCAAGCGCAGCTAGTTTTAGAGGGGCGCCGTATTTGTCCTCACGTTTATTCTCACCAAATAGCCTTTAATGTGCTACCGGAAATCGACGTCTTTTTGGATAATGGCTACACTAAGGAAGAGCAGAAGTTAATGGAAGAAACACGAAAGATAATGCATACTGAGGATATAGCTGTTTCAGCTACTTGTGTCCGAGTTCCTGTTTACTTTGGACATAGTGAAGCAGTTAACATAGAATTTAGTTCACTTATGACTCCAGAAGAGGCAAAAAAAATCCTGGCTCAAGCACCTGGAGTCAAAGTCCTTGATGACCCTAGTGTTAGCTTTTATCCTCAGCCTTGGGCAGCTACTGGCTCAAATCACGTGTTTGTGGGCAGAATCAGAAAAGATATTTCTCATCCCAATGGCCTAGTTATGTGGATAGTAGCTGATAATTTACGTAAAGGAGCAGCATTAAATGCTGTACAGGTTGCTGAGGAAGGGATAAGAAGAGGGTGGATAGGCTCTAAAAGGAGCATGCCGCTGCGAGGGTAATCTCCTCTTCCTCGATGAGAGAAGATTGGGTTTGGGGGTGAAAAACAAGATGGAGCAATCGCAGGAGATAAACGAAGAGAAGGTCTTTTCTATGTCTCGCATTACTTGTAAGAAAACACTAGGTCGCCTACTAACCGCTATGGTTACGCCTTTTGATGCTGAGGGAAAGGTTGATTATCAACAAGCTAAGAA
The DNA here is from genome assembly GCA_964514415.1 of uncultured Dehalococcoidales bacterium. GTDB lineage: Bacteria > Chloroflexota > Dehalococcoidia > GIF9 > AB-539-J10 > CAZEQL01. The sequence continues at coordinate 46,849 of CAZEQL010000003.1, read as the reverse complement.
ATTAGCTCAGGCCTTGCTCGCTTCCGGGAGCGATGGAGTAGTGGTTTCCGGCACTACCGGGGAGGCTCCTACTCTTAGCCGTGAAGAAAAGTTACGCCTTTTCGCTGAGATCAAGTCAGCGATAGCTAACCATGGAACAATGGTAGCTGGCACAGGTAGTCATAACACCAAAGAAAGCCAGGAATTAACTAAAGAGGCAGAAAAAATTGGTGTTAACGCTTGTCTATTAGTAGTTCCCTACTATAATCGGCCAACTCAGCAAGGTTTGTTTGAGCATTTCAAAGCCATTGCCCAAGCTACGACTTTGCCTTGCATTATCTATAATGTCCCATCACGCACAGCTACTAATATCACTGCCGATACGGTAATCAAGCTGAGCCAAATAGACAATATCGTTGGCATAAAGGAAGCCAGTGGCAATCTTGAGCAAATAGCTAAGATTATACAAGGGGCAAGAGATGGGTTTTTGATTTACAGTGGTAATGATGGTGATACCTTGCATATACTCGTTTTGGGAGGTCATGGCGTAGTTAGTGTTGCTTCACATCTGGCAGGAGTTCAAATAAAAGAAATGATGGAGAAAGTCCTTGGTGGCAAAGTCGAGGAGGCAGCCAGTATCCATCGCCATTTGCTGCCTCTAATAAATTCTCTTTTTATTATTCCCAATCCCATGCCTGTTAAATATGCCCTAAATTATCTAGGTTTTCCTGTAGGTAAACCTCGCTTGCCTTTGACTGAGCCTGATGAAAAATCAGCCCGGATTATACAGGCAACATTGAGAGATTATAAGATTGACCTGCCTATTCCTGCCAAAGTTAGCTAGGGAAAATAGGTCGCACCTTTATCATTTGCTCTCGCTCTGGCCCTACGGAAACAAGATTAATAGGGCAGGAAAGGAGTTCTTCAAGCCTGCTTAGATAACGGCGAGCTTGATGCGGCAACTTATCGAAATCCCGGATTTCACTTATTGGTTCTTGCCAACCAGGTAACTCTTCGTATATTGGTTGGCATTTCTCCAGAATGCTTGAATCGCTGGGGAAATAATTTAAGGTCTCCCCATTGAATCGATAAGTAGTGCATATTTTGATTGAAGGGAAACCATCGAAAATATCAAGGTGGGTTAAAGCTATGGAATCGCAGCCGTTTACTTGAACACTGAAGCGGCCTGCCACGGCATCAAACCAACCACAGCGTCGTGGCCTTCCTGTTGTGGCACCATATTCATGACCCTTCTCCCGTATAAGCTCGCCGACTTCATCCTTTAACTCAGTGGGCATAGGCCCGCCGCCAACTCTGGTGATATAAGCCTTGAATACGCTGAGAGTGCGATCGATCATGGTTGGGCCTATACCTGTTCCAATAGTTCCTGCCCCAGCTAGTGGGGAAGAGGAGGTTACGTAAGGATAAGAGCCAAAGTCGGGGTCAAGCAAAGCCCCTTGGGCACCTTCTAGCAAGATTAACTCTTTTCTCAATAAGGCCTCGCAAAATATGGAGTTAGTTTCCTGAATGAAAGGGGCTAGTTGCTCTCCATAATGACAATACTGCTCATAGATTTCCTCCAGTGACAGAGGTGGAACTTGGTATACTTTTGTTAAGATTGCGTTCTTAAGTTCAAGAGCTGCCTTCAGGCGGCTGAAAAATATATCTTTATTTAACAGATCTCCGGCACGGATTCCCACGCGAGCCACTTTGTCAGCAAAGACAGGGCCAATTCCTCTGCGTGTGGTTCCTAAAGCTCCTTTACTGCGTCTTTCCTCTTCCAGTCCATCGAGAAGGGTATGATAAGGCATAATTAGGTGGGCACGGTTACTGATGAAGAGGTGACTTGTATCCACACCATGATTTTGGAGATCGTCTATTTCTTTAAGGAGTACTGCCGGATTAATAACTACACCATTGCCAATAATGCAAGTTGCCTTTGGCTGGAAGATGCCTGAGGGCACAAGGTGAAGCCTAAACTCACCGTAGGGGTTAATTACTGTGTGTCCAGCGTTATCGCCTCCTGAAAAACGAGCCACTACTTGTGCCTTCTCGGACAGGAGGTCGACCACCCTTCCCTTGCCTTCATCACCCCATTGACCTCCCACGATAACTATGACTGACATTTAACCACCTCCAATTTTGGCTTGCTTCTGTAAATAAAACAGCCTTTGAGCTACAGTAATATAGACAAAGACCACCAGAATACATAAGGCAATAAAAACCTGACTCAAAAGCAAACCTACTGCCAATACTATAACCCTTTCTGCTCTGGTAAACAAGCCAACTTGACATTCCAAACTTAGTCCCTCTGCTCTAGCCCTTATGTAACTAACAAGGAAGGAGCCAATTAAAACAGCAAAGACAAGCATGATTTCTAAAGTTGAACCCTTTGGTATATACCAAATTAAAAGGCCACAAAATAGCGCTGCTTCAGAGATGCGGTCCGTTGTAGAATCGAGGATAGCGCCAAACTGTGTAGCCTGCCCAGTAGAACGAGCCAAAGCCCCATCAAGGAGGTCAAATAGCCCGGAGACCAAAATCAAAACTCCACCAAGGAAAAGATGGTTGAGTGCAATAGAGAAAGCTGCACCAATGTTTACAGCTAAGCCTAGCAAGGTCAGAGCATTGGGTTTCAACCTGCTTTTGCTTAGAATCCCAACTATAGGATTGGTAATGCGGGAAGCTACTGTTCTTCGAATCTCGGCTAAACTTGGCATCCCTGTTTTTCTCTGCTAGCCTAATTTTCTCCCTAGCAATATCCCATTTCTCCGACTATATTCGCTAAGCGCGTTAAGTATTTGTGGTGAAACCGAGGCGTTTGCTTCCATATAAGTAAACCTCAATTTCTTAGCTTTAGCAACAAATTGAGCTTGTTTATTAAGCTTTTTAAAAACTTTAAGCAATGTCGGGAGGTTCTTTCTGGGATGCTCCGAGCCAACAAAAAGGATATAAGGATATTCAAGTTTGCTAAGCGAGGAAAGATAATTGATGACATATTAGCTTTTTAAGCTGCGTTGTTTGGACTATTGCTTTTGCGGCAAAAGCGGCTTAGCTGCTAAGCTCGACTAACTGTGGCTCAGGTAATGGCTCAGGTAATGAAACAGGACCCTCTTGCTCCTCGCCTTTAATAAATGCCTCAGTTTTTAAGCGAGCTTCGTCGTCAGAATATTGAATTGGTGGTGATTTCATAAAATAAGCTGAAGGTGCCACAATAGCTCCACCCAAGCCGCGATCTAAAGCCAATTTGCAGCATCTTATAGCGTCTATGACCACTCCGGCTGAATTAGGGCTATCCCATACCTCCAGTTTCATCTCTAAATTTAGAGGAACGTCGCCGAAGGTGCGACCTTCCATCCTTATGTGGCAAAATTTGCGGTCAGCTAACCAGGGCACATAATCACTGGGGCCAACGTGAATGTTATCAGGACCAATATCGTAGTCTAACTGTGAGGTAACAGCATTGGTCTTGGAGATTTTCTTGGACTCCAGACGCTCCCGCTCCAGCATGTTATAAAAGTCAGTGTTACCGCCAAAATTCAACTGGTAAGTGCGCTCCAGTTTAACACCCCGATCGCGAAAAAGCCTGGTTAATACTCGATGGGCGATGGTAGCTCCAACCTGAGACTTAACATCATCGCCAATGACGGGCAATCCGCGTTCGGCAAACCGATTTTGCCAGTAAGGCTCACGAGCAGTGAAAACCGGTATGCAATTGATAAGGCCGCAGCCAGCAGCCAATACCTGCTCTACATACCATTTGGTTGCCTCCTCACTTCCCACTGGCAGGTAATTAAGCACCACATCGGTGTTAGTCTCCTTAAGTATACCCACGACGTCAGCAGTTGATCCTGGCGCTTTAGTAATTATCTGAGAAAGATACTTACCCAAGCCATCATGGGTCATGCCACGCTCAACTCTAATGCCTGTTTTAGGCACATCGCAAAATTTGAAGGTGTTGTTAGGTGGGGTAAAGATAACTTCAGCTAAATCCTTGCCTACTTTGTTCTTATCAATATCAAAGGCAGCTACAAAGTTGATATCAGATATGTGATAGCCCCCGAGATTGACATGCATTAAGCCAGGAACGAACTCATCCTCCCTGGCATTTTTATAATAATGAATGCCCTGAACTAGTGAAGAGGCACAATTGCCAACACCTATAATAGCAACATTTATTTCTCCCACGTCGCTCCTTCTGCCTTCCAAATAGGCAAAATGTTAAATTGCTTTTAAAGCATGCTATCTTATTGCCAGAACAGGTTTGATTGAATGAAGCAAGACTCTCTCAGTTACACTACCTAACAACCAGCGGCTGGCTCCGCCTCGACCACGAGTAGGCATAACAATCAAATCGACATTTTCGGTTTCAGCGTAATTAAGTATAACCATGGCAGGAGCTCCAGAAACAATCTTGTTTTCAGCTTTAATCCCCTTGCTAGTTAATTCAGCAGCGATATTGTCAAGATGATCCTTAACGAGCTTTCTGCTCTGTTCTTCCGTTGCTTTTATATCAATATAGCTTGCTATCATTGGTAAAGGTGGTTCGGATACATGGAACAATACGCACAAAGCCCCCGTCCCTTTGGCTATCGCCTCCACATAGGGGAGGACTATTTTCTCAATGTCAGAGCCATCTAAAGGCACCAATATCTTCTTAATTGCCAATTCTCCTGTAAGCTTTCCCGGGGGCACGGCTAATATCGGGACTTTAGCTGCTCTCATTATTTGTGTAGCTACGCTCCCTGCTAACCAAGTTTTGGCCCCACTGCGACCATAGGTAGCCAGGGTGATTAGGTCAGCGTTGCTCTTTTCTGCATAATCAAGAATCTGCTCTGCTGGAACACCACAGGATAGAACTGTTTCTGACTTTATCCTTTTATTCCGCAGGTGGGTGGCTATCTTTTCCAGATACATCTCAAACGTACGGCGTAAACCATTTTCTACCTCCGTACATACGCCCATAACATCCACCTGAGAGTTGAAAAGAAGCGAAAATTTGTCGACATAAGGAAACACCGATTCAGCAGCCTCTGACCCATCCAGGGGAACTAATATTCTGTTAAACATCGCTCACCTCCTTTTTTTTATCCCGGGCTGTTAATCTAACTTTTAAACAGCTTATTCTAATTCCCGAATTTGTTTTTTTCAACCCCTTTTATTCTATTCCTTCCTAAATTTTCTCTCTTTCCTCATGTTTCTCCCTCCTACGTGGTAAAATTAGCCAGGCAACAGCAAAAGCCTGCTATGGAAATAGCTAATATCCACTTACCTTCACCACCTATGAAACTGTTAAAATCGTTTTTCTTAGGTCCTAAAACCTGTAAAACCTCGGTAGAATTAATCTTCAACTTTTAAATAATCTCTTCACTGGAGATAGGGGGATTCGAACCCCCAACCTCTGCGATGCGAACGCAGCGCTCTCCCAACTGAGCTATATCCCCACAAGTTTGATTTTAGCAAGGTTTCAAGCCCTGGGTCAAGATGGGTTGCTCCTTGTCTCTGTCTAGCGGGCTTGTTATACTAAACTAACGCTATGACTTATGAGGTTGTCATTGGTTTAGAGGTTCATGCGCAGCTATCAACCAAGAGTAAGATGTTCTGCCCTTGTAGCACTGATTACGTTAATGCCTCACCTAATACTCATGTTTGCCCCGTCTGCCTGGGCATGCCTGGCGTTCTCCCTGTTATTAACAAGAAAGCCATAGAATACGTGATAATGACTGCCTTAGCCCTGAACTGCACTATCCCCGGATATACCAAATTTGATCGTAAGAACTATTGTTATCCTGATTTGATGAAGGGTTATCAAATTTCCCAGTATGATGCTCCCATTGGAAGACAGGGGTGGCTAGTTATTAATAGCAATGGCACTAAAAAGAGAATCAACATTACCAGGGTGCATCTTGAGGAAGATGTGGCTAAATTGTGGCACAGGGGAAACTGCAGCCTGATAGATGTTAATCGCTCTGGTGTGCCGCTGATGGAGGTTGTCAGCGAGCCTGAAATCAGCTCCCCTGAAGAGGCTCTAGATTACCTTATCAAGGTGCGCAATATTCTCCGTTATCTTGGGGTGTCTACGGGCAATATGGAGGAGGGCAGCTTTAGATGTGATGCCAATATAAGTATTCGTCCCTTGGGTAGTAAAGAGTTTTTACCCAAGGTGGAAGTTAAGAACGTGAATAGCTTCAAAGCGGTTTATCAAGCTATGGGATATGAATCCAACCGGCAAAGAGAGGTGATTGAGAAAGGTGGTGAACTTGTGCAAGAGACAAGAGGCTGGGTAGATGAAAAAGGGATAACAATAACTCAGAGAACCAAGGAGTACGCTGATGATTACCGATATTTTCCCGAGCCTGATTTGCCGCCCTTAACTTTTGACAGAGCTTGGATAGAGGGGGTCAGGGCAAAACTTCCTGAATTGCCTCAAGTCAGGAGAGACAGATTTATGGCACAATATGGGCTGCCTTTATATGATGCTGATATCTTGACTAACTCTAGGGCAATGGCTGACTATTTTGAGAATTGCCTTAAATCGGTGGGCCGCAGTAAGGCGAAGGTGGTGAGCAATTGGCTTCTAGGGGACTTTAGTCGATTGCTTAATGCTACCAATACGGCGATTGAAAATGTTAAAATAAGTCCGGACCATTTAGGGGAGATGCTCAGCCTGGCAGATACTGGAATTATCAGTGGCCCATCTGCTAAGATGGTGCTTGAAGAGATGTTTTACAGTGGCAAAAGAGCTAGCCATATCGTGGCAGAAAAGAAGCTCAGCCAGATTAGCGATGCCGCTGAGATAAGGGAAGTGGTGAAGCAAGTGATAGCTACTAATACCGAGGCAGTGTCAGATTATAACGCTGGCAAGCAGCAAGCCTTGATTTTTATTACGGGGCAGGTGATGAAAGCCACTAGAGGAAAGGCTAATCCCGTCATGGTAAGGGAAATTCTTACGCAGGAACTTGGAGTGAAATAAGTTGCTTACTTATCTTGTCATCGCTCAGATATTAATAGCTATAGCTTTAACTGCTACCGTCCTATTTCAGCTACACAGTGGGGGTTTGGGTGGGATCTTTGGGCAAGCTGATTCTGTATATCGGACGCGACGAGGGACAGAAAAAACGCTGCTAAAACTTGCTATTATTTTGGCTGTCATTTTTGTCATCTTCGCGGTATTAATTGCCAGATTTTCGTAATTAAGGATGGGGCCTGTAATAACGCTGACCACTGATTTTGGCTCCAGGGATGCCTATGTCGCTGTCATGAAGGGGGTTATATTAAGTATAAACCCCGAAGCTAAGATTGTAGACATCAGTCATTCCGTCGCGCCTCAGAATGTTCTTCAAGCTGCTTTTATACTCAGTGTCGCCTATCGCTACTTCCCTGGACAAACTGTTCATATGGCTATCGTTGATCCCGGCGTAGGTAGTGAGCGCCAGGGGATAATCCTGAAAACACCTTCAACTCTCTTCGTCGCCCCTGACAATGGCATCCTCAGCTACGTAATTAATGAGTTATCTTCTACTGGAGGGTCTTCAATTCAGCACTTTCAAAATCTTGAGAGAGTGACATTTAAACAAGGTCTCGAAGCTGTGGCTATTACTGATCCCCGTTTTTGGCGGCATCCAGTCAGCCCCACCTTTCACGGGCGGGACATTTTTGCCCCTGTAGCGGCTGGACTTTCTCTAGGTATATCGCCTTATGAATTTGGAGAGAAAATTACCTCTCTCCATGTTTTCCCTACCCCCAAGCCGTTCCTTGACTTACAAGGCAACTTAATTGGTCATATTTTATATGTCGACCACTTTGGCAACTTGACTACGGATGTTAAAAGTAATGATTTGCCAGGGAAAGATGTTACTATTGAAGTAACAGGACGTTACATTCAAGGCATAAGCACTTATTATGCCCAAGGTGAGGGGCTAATGGCTATTCTAGGTAGTAGTGGCTACCTAGAGATATCGTTAAGAGACGGAAGCGCTTGGGATTTCCTCGGTGTAGAGGTAGGAGGCGAAATAAGAGTTCTTTCGGGCACATAAGGGGGTTGTTCAAAAACGTAGTTGCCCAATTTATTGGGCTAAGCCTGATGAATCAGGCAACTACAATCCTCTCCCTTCAAAGGAGAGAAGGTTTTATAAAAAGTTATATGGTGGACTGTAAACAGCCTGTTAATGATAAAGGAGGAATAGCTAATGTCAATCCAAATAACTACGCTAAGTGAAAATACCGCTATTGCTAAGAAGGGCCTTCTTGCCGAGTGGGGGGTGAGCATACTGATAGAAGGAGATGGCTGCAAAATTTTGTTTGATACAGGGGCAACCTTCTCAGCAGCCTTCAATGCCATCACACTGGGAATAGACCTATCCCAAATTGATAAACTCGTCTTCAGCCACGGGCACTACGACCATACAGGTGGTCTGCTGCCTGTGCTCAAACTGGTAAGAAAACCGCTTGAAATAGTCGCCCACCCCGATATCTGGACAGCCAAATATGCCAGGCGGCGCCCCGAAGGAGAAGAGGAATACATCGGAGTGCCCTTCATTAGGGAGGAGGCAGAAGGTCTGGGAGCATTCTTTCACCTGTCCAAGGAACCAATATGGCTCAGCGAAAATATCGTTACCAGCGGTGAAATACCCATGGTTACCGAATATGAGGAAATAGACTCCATCCTTTATGTCAAAGAACAGGGGGAGCTAAAGCCCGACCCCTTATGGGATGACCAGTCGCTTTTCATCAAATCTGAAATGGGGTTGATAGTTATTTTAGGCTGTGCCCATCGAGGGATGATTAATATCCTGAAGCACGCTCAAAAGCTGACCGGTGTGGAGCCTGTCTATGCAGTTATCGGAGGCACCCATCTCATGGCAGCCTCTCCACAACGGATGGATTCAACCATTGCCGAATTATTCGGTTTTGGCATCCAGCGACTGGGAGTATCTCACTGCACAGGCTTGCCAGCATCCGTCATACTGGCTCAGACGTTTGGAGAGACTTTCTTCTTCAATAATGCTGGCACACGCATCACTCTCTAGAGGCTAGAGTAACATCCTTAGTCCTGCATAGACCAAAAAAGCGATAAATATATATTTTAGTGGTTTTACTGGCAGAGCATGCGCTGTCCTAGCGCCAAGTTGTGCCAGAGGTATACTGGTAGCTGCTAAACATAGCCATATGGGTAAATTTATATAGCCTATTGAATGTGGAAGCAAGCCAGGCACTCCGAGTCCATTTATGACATATCCGATAACACCACCCAGGCTGATAAATATTATTGAGGCGACAGATGTTCCTATAGCCAGATGCATGGGGAAACTAGCTACTAATACTAATGCTGGAACTACTAATACCCCTCCACCGAGGCCGGTAAGTCCAGTTACCATGCCTATAGGGAAACCGCAAGCAGCTAGGAGTAAAAATTTATTTCTTGTTTCCTCTGTTTCCCTGGCTAATTTTGGCACCATCCCTAAGCCCATCCACAAGGCAACAGCCAGAAGTAGTCCTCCAAAGCCAATTTTCAAGGCTTCTCCCGGGAGGTGAGCAGCTAAGGTAGCTCCAACTAAAGCTCCAACCAAGCCACATAGGCCTAAAGCCAAAGCTGCCTTCCATTGAACTGTTTTCTCCTTATTATGTTTCCATGCGCCGCTTATTGCTGTGGGCAAGATTACCAGTAAACTTGTTCCGAAGGCTATCTTTATAGCGATAGTGGCTGGAATACCTGTAGCCACAATTACCCAATATGTAACTGGGACTATGATAAAGCCGCCGCCAACCCCGAGCAGCCCGCTGGCAAAACCAACGCCAGCACCGGTAGCTAACAATATGAGTAAATAGCTGTACAACGCTCCTTCATGAAGTCCCTAATTTCTTATCAGCATGATAAAAAATAAAAATATCTCTCTTACTTACAATTGTACTTTAAGGCAATATCACCAACATTGCATCCAACATCATTACCAATGACCGCGCATTTCACCTTAAATAAAAAGAAAATTGGCGCATTGCTTGTTCCTGCCAGCCCCTCGAAATTCCCCTGCCCTTTACTGATGATTAGCTTTGCATTTGCATACAGGCTCAAAAAATCCTTTGAACACAAATCCAAAATTGTCCCCGGCGCATCCGACCCATTGGAGACAACTCTGGCTATCTTATCTATTCCACAAAATTGAGCGTCCTCTATCAAGGCATCGTTAATTACGGGCTTATCTCTGACAACGTAGATAACATCTCTATCCAATTCCTCAATTAGTATGCGGTCAAAAACCACCTCCCCAGCATTATCGGCTAAATAGAGAATCTGTTTTGTATTTTTTAAAGCCTCTTTAAATTCTTTATAATCAAAGATGGCAAAATCCTTTTCAAATACATCCTCTATTTCCTTTTCAAGGTTAAAGGAACTGTCCGGGCCAAAGTCAATCACATTCCCTGCAACTGCCAGCCTTATGGCAGTTAATAACCTGTCTTCGGAGTGAGCCACTTTGTTTTTCAAATCAGGATAAATATTAAGAGCTATTTTGTTATATTCATCCTTTATCTTCTTGAAAGGATCTTCCTCATTAGTAATTTCTCTAACAAGCCTATAAACAATCCTTCCCATCTCAGGTGGTGAGCTCGATAAAGGAAAATCAGGCACTTCTGAAGCTAAGCTATCCAGTATTTTTTTCTGGGTGTCCTCATCTGCACCGGCGAGTCTCGCTGCGTTAAGAGCTTGCTTAAAGAAGCAAGGAATACAATCCAAATATGTTCTCATCCTAGTATTACATTATAGTTAACCACAAAACTTCTTATAATTCACCCTCACCTTAATCTTCTGAGCGTAGGGGCGAGGCTTTAGCCTCGCCCTGTGGGTCTTTAGACCCACAGCTACGAGAAAAACAAATGGAGGGAGAGGATTTTTATACGACATTATGCGGAAGACTATAGTATTGTTGAGGCGTTCATTTTTAGGTCTCTTTCTTTATTCTCAGCTTTGCCCTCAAGCCAGCCAGCTTTGACATTGTTTCTTTCATCTATTGAGGGAACGTAGGGCTTGATATCCAGAAGTGGGGTGCCATCTATGGCATCCAGCCCCTTTACTTTGAGAATATTCTTTTCCCTGGCTACTAGTTCCACCACGCATAACCCCAATGGACAGGGCCTGTGTGGCGACCTGGTGGTAAAAAGACCGTGCAACTTCACATCCCAGGGCGTTTTAACCAGCAGATGATATCCTCGGGATTGGTGAAACCAGTATATCAAGATGATATGGGAAAATCCCTCTATATCTTTTAAACCCTCCTCGAATTCCTGGAATACCTCTACCTGGCAGATTTCCTCGCGCCCTGAACTCTGGCATGGTGCCTGTCCTGCACCGTAGGGAGAATGGATTATCCCTATGGGCTTCAATTCCAGACTATACTGCTCTCTCATAATCGCTTAAGCAATAGTAACCAGCTTGCCATTGCGAGCCGAAGGCGAGGCAATCTCTTTACTTCCCCCTCACCCACTGAGATTGCTTTAGCTAGTTCCCTCGCTTCGCTCGGGACCGGCCTCGCAATGGCATAATGCGTTTATTCTTGCCAGGATATCCTCTGTTTGCTGTTTTAAGCTGGAGACGGTGGCTGTTAGCTCCTTTGGGGAAACTACAACCATTTCAAAAATCGCCCCTTGATGGCAAACATCAACACACTGATAGCAAGAATTACATCTTCTTTGGTCTATCTCCGCCTTACCCCAAACAAAAGTGATTGCTCCTTGAGGACAAACGCGGGCACATAAACCACAGCCTCGGCAGAGATTTTTATCTACTTTTAACATAACTTTTTATAAAACCTCTCCTTTAACTATAATCAAAGTTTTGGCCTTCGCCGCAGGGTCTCGCTTAAATTTAGAGGCGTAACCTCCGGTCTTGATGCTTCATAGACTGTTACTACATTGCTCAGACCATTAAATTCATCCTTGATGGAAGCCATTTGTGATGGGCTTAATGGCTTAACAGCGCAGGGACGCAAGGGAGTGTCAAGCTGTACTTCGTCAGGCGAAAGCGAACGTGCTACTTCTGCTATCTCCTTGACAGAATCTTTATTTAGCTCAATAAACATTATCTGGAGGCATAGTCTTCCTTTAAATTTTCTCCTGAAAAGCTTAATACCTTCAATTATTTCACTAAGCAAAAGACCAGCTACAGGCCTATTCAGCCGGGTAAATAGCTCTTGCTTGTGAGCATCCAGCTTAACTACCACCACGTCTGCCTTGACCAGGTCACGGCGGACATCCTCTCTAGACATTAGTGAGGAATTGGTCAAAACTGCTATAGGGATAGGCAAAATTGATTTTGCTAGTTTGATAGCTTGCCCTATATTGCTAGCTAGAGTGGGCTCGCCCATGCCGGAGAAGGTGACATAATCAGCAAGAAGAGATTGCTTCGCTTCACTCGCAATGACATTTAGTTCTTTAGCCAACTGAGCCAGAGAAACAAATTCTCCTCGTTCCCTGGTGAGATTAATGGTTCTGCCTAACTGGCAATAAACACAGTTGAAAGAACAAGTCTTGCCCCCAGGGGGCAAGAGGTCGATTCCCAGCGACCTACCCAATCGCCACGAAGGCACCGGCCCATAAATAATAGAGCTCAATATAGTGTCACCCTCACACCTTGCACGGGTCTTTAGACCCGTGCCTACGTTCCTCCTTCGCTACACTCAGGGCTTCAACTCCTCGCAATGACAGGCTGGATTCGCGAGCTGCTACAATCCCGGCCTTTAAATTATTTTTATCTTTATCATGATAGAGATGGCTACCACAGCGGCAATCGCTACAGCCAAAGCCAGGAATGGAATGAAAATCCTTAGCTAGTGCCTGAGCTATGAGGCACTCCGTCCTTTGTTCACCAGGACATAAAATTATGTCTGCAATCCTGGCGTCATTCAAAAGATAATCGATGTGCCAATGAGCTTTTTTTGTCTGCTTCAGATGATGAGGTAATCTTGCCTTGAACCCGTTCATAGCTGAGCCAACATAAGCATAAAAGGCTTTAGGGAAAAAGATATAACCTAGCTTGCCTACGAGGATATCCTTGCTAGCGGCAAGCTCAATTAGCAATATGTAGCTACCCTTCGTATCCTGGCTCAACACAATTCACCCTTACCTTAACCCCCTCCCTCGTTTTGGGAGGGCACAGGATCCTCCCCCTACAATCTCTAATCTTGCTGAAGCCCGAAATATTGAATCGAAATTCATAATTTATTTCTTATTTGTGGACAAAACCCGCAAAACGTTAGCAAAAATTCCAGACACAGCATCCGAGCTGTACTTCTCAATTTCTCCGGCATCACACAATCTGGCTAGCTCGGGGTCTATGGGTAATTGCCCCAAAAGAAGAGCTCCAGAAGCTTTAGCCATTTCCTCCCCCTTACTCCTGCCAAAGATTTCCAGTTTCTTACCCGTTTCAGGTAATATCAGATAAGCCATATTTTCTATTACCCCAAGAACGCGAACATTCAACTTTTGCGCCATCTTTATTGCCTTCTTCACTATCATTTCAGTTAATTCCTGAGGAGTAAAAACGTCGATTACCCCGGAAAGGGGTATCACTTGCATCACTGTTAATGGAGCGTCTCCAGTGCCAGGCGGGAGGTCTATTATGAGATAATCAAGCTTGCCCCAGAGCACCTCCTCCCAAAACTGCGTGATGGCTTTGGACATGAGGGGACCACGCCAGATAACCGCTTCATCCTCACTGGGCAATAGAAAATTCATGGACATAATCTCAATTCCAGACCTCGATAATACAGGCAAAATGCCTGTCTCATTGCCGCTGGGATGAGTACTTAAGCCGAACATTTTGGGGATGCTGGGACCGGTGATATCAGCGTCGAGTATGCCAACATTCTTGCCTTTTCGGGCAAAAGCGGTGGCTAATAAACCAGCTACCAAAGATTTGCCTACGCCACCCTTGCCACTCATCACCGCCACTATATTTTGAATCTGGTTAAGCTCCTTGGGCTTGGCTTCGACAAAATCAACGGTGGCTTCTTTCACTCCAGGGAGCTCACGAACTGTTATGGCTACTTTATCCTTTAGCCAATTCTGATTTTGAGCAGAAATAGCCGTCGAAGCCAGAACGATTTTCGCTTTGCCATCCTTGACTTCAATATTCCGAACCAAATTCATCTGCACCAAACTGCGCATCACTTCGGGGACAAGCACTTGTTCCAGCGCGGCTCGAATTTTTTCCTCGGTCTCAGTACTCATAATAATCTCCTTTACTACTAAGAGGCAGCTTAATCTTGACCCCTCCGTTTAAATTTTCATAGTTGCCCTGGGTAATCGGGCAAAAGCGCCCAATAAATTGGGCTCGCAATGACAATTACTATTAATGGTCACACAGATTATCGCCTGTGGCTAATGTTCCTTTTCTGTAGCCCAAAACGGCTTTCTCCGGGTCATCTTCTACCGCGTTGGTAATAACCTCAATGTGATTCTCTTTAAAGAGACTCTGTGCTCTGGAACCTACGCCATTAGCTATAACAACTGAAACTCCTTCCTCTGCAAGCCATGCAGGAAGAATGCCAGGTTCATATCCTGGTGGAGTTACTATTTCCTTTTTTACGATTGCATTTCTTGTCTCATCGACATCGAAAAAGGCAAATTGGCTACAACGGCCAAAATGCTCGCTTAGCTTGCCATCAGTAATAGGCACTGCATACCTCATTTATAGGTATTCCTCCTGTAAGTACCATCGCGCCTGTATTCATAAATTGGCATTTCTTCCTCCTATTTGACTAGTTTTGCTAAAACAACTTGCCACAACTTTTCTATTTGCTGAGTTACTCTATTGCTGGAGTATTCCACCACAGGCAACCCCTGGATAATTGCCTCAGTTACCACGTTATCGAAGGGAATTTTTGCTGCTACCTCTATCTCTTCCTTATGACAATAAATTTCAATTTGATGAGCATTCTCTTCATTGATGTCATATTTATTTATGCAAACCAAGACGGGAATGCCAAAGTGACGACAAACGCCAATAACCCGCTCAAGGTCATGGATGCCCGATAGCGTAGGCTCGGTTACCAATAGGGCTAAGCTTGCACCAGAGAGGGAGGAGATGACAGGACAACCTATGCCTGGTGGCCCATCGCTAAGGATATACTCCAAGCTTTCTTTCGCGGCTATAGACTTGGCATTCTGCCTCACCAACGCGACTAATTTGCCGGAGTTTTCTTCAGCAATCCCCAACCTGGCGTGGACGAGGGTACCATAGCGTGTGTCTGAGATAAACCAACGTCCTGCCATCTGTTCTTGCATACTAATGGCATTGACAGGACAGACCTGAGAGCAGAAGCCACAGCCCTCACAAGATACTGGGTCAACCATGTAATTCTCTATTGCCTCAAAGCGGCACACTTCTTGACATAAGCCACACTCAGTGCACTTTTCTTTGTTGATAAGGGCGACTTGCCCGCTCCAAAACTCATTTTCCTCCCTGGCTGTGGGGTTGAGGAGGAGATAAAGGTCAGCAGCATCGACATCGCAGTCAACTAATACCTTGTTTTGAGCTAAAGCAGCAAAGGAAGCAAGTATGCTTGTTTTTCCTGTCCCCCCTTTACCGCTGAGAACTACAACTTCTTTCATTTATTATCCACCAACCTCTTGCTTTCGTCGTGTGTAAAGTCGGCAACTTCTTGCCAGCCTATTTTTACCATCTCTTTATCTATTTACCACCTGATTGGCTGAAACTATCTGTTGAACCTCTTGAAAAAGCTCAAAGAAAGCGTCACGCCACTGGGGCATACCTTCTATTAAGGGAATCCCTTTTGAATAGAGTTCAGCAATTTTTCTATCCAGAGGGATTTTCAGCAAGATGGGTATTTTTTGTTTGTGACAGTACTGTTCAACTTTATCATCCCTTGCCTCAGCACGATTAATCACCACTCCACATGGGATACCTAATTTTTTTGTTACCTCTACCGCCAGGGACAGGTCATTCAAGCCAAAAGGAGTGGGTTCAGTCACGAGGAGACAAAAATCACTACCCTTTACTGCCTCTACTACAGGACAGGAAGTGCCGGGAGAAACATCGATTATGACCTCACTTGTAGGCTCAATATATCTCTTCACTTCTCTGATTACAGGTGGAGCCGCTATTTCACCAATGATAAGTTTCCCTTGAATGAAGTCTATGTTTCCTGAGTTGCCTCTTTCCACTATTCCTATTTCTTTTTCCTCTTCAGTGATGGCGGACTCAGGGCATAGGTAAGAACACGCTCCGCAGCCATGGCACAGCTCAGAAAAGACAAGCACCTTTTTCTTAACCACAGCAATAGCATTGTAGGCGCAGACTTCAGCACATTTGCCACAATAGTTGCATTTTGTTTCGTCTACTTTGGGGATAGGAAGAAATACTGGTTGGTTTTGGCTTATAGTTGGATGAAGGAAAATATGAGCGTTTGGCTCTTCCACATCACAGTCTAATAACTGGACTTTACCCTTGCTACTTAAAGCAAGAGCTAGACTAGTAGCCACCAACGTCTTTCCTGTGCCACCTTTGCCGCTGGCAACAGAAATTACCATTTATTCATCCCTCCTTGGTTAACTTAAACCGTAATTAAGGAGTCTTGCGTGTAATGACTCCGTGACAACATTCATCTTCAGGGGCTGCTAATGTTTTAATTTGCTTCATTTCTACCTTCGCTCCCACCAGGGTCTCTATCGCTGCTTTATCCATAGCTGACATGGCTTCACATAGTAGCCTGCCAGCACCATTAAGGCGATAAGGGCAAGTGAAGACCTTGATTTCGAATCTTTCGTTGGTAGCTTCAATTATTTTTGGTTTAGGTTCTCGAGCCACTGTTGGTTTTAAATATGTTTCAGCAGCAACCTTGAGTTCTCCTGCGGGCACTTTAGCTTTCAGCCCTTCACCTATAACTGTACCCCATTCATGAAACACCGCCTCAATTATAGGCAGCGCTTCATCACCAAATCTCTGATAAAACAACTTACAAAGTTCCCCTTCCACCTCCATGTGATTGACAGGCCGGCTTACTATCAGATTTTGGTTCTCTTTCTCAGCGTTCATATTGCCTTCCTGATTTACTCTCTAATCATCTTTGCGCCACACTTAGGGCAACTTAAGTTATAGCAGGGGACACCTACTTGATGGGGAATCCTCGTCCCACAACTGGGGCAAAGACAATCTCCACTGGGGCCTGCCCCAGGGCGGTTTCCACCCATCCTTCCTCTACCAACTCCACGGCCCATACCTAATCCTCTTCCTGTTCCCGGCCCTTGACCAGAAGGTCCTGTACTATCTCCTCTAGGCATAAATACCTCCAACTGTTTTTTTACCCCATTGGTGGAAGCCCGCAAAGCCCAGAGCTACAAGTAGGACAACTTGTTCCTAAAGGCTCAGTTGTGCTTGAGCTAGAGCTGAAAAACGAAGAGAACAGCCTTTTAGGATTTTGAGCATGGCATTTAGGGCAGTTTAAACTGGAACCTCCCTCGCCAATGGCTTGACGAATTTCGAATTTCTCCCCGCATTCAGTGCATTGATATTCATAGATAGGCATAATTCACCTCCCCTTTTCTAGTCCCTCAAGACGGCGCTGGATTTCACTTAACTGCTGTCCCAGGGTCTGAGCTTGGTTTTTAAGCATTTGTATCTCTTGCTCTGGATTTATCGGCTGAGGGGCTGCTTGGGGCGTCATTCCTGATCCCATCCCCATGCCACGGCCCATCCCCATACTCATACCCATGCCACGGCCCATCCCCATACCTTTCCCCATGCCACCACCCATTCCCGTACCAGGAGTAGCTCCTATCCCAAAATGGGCAGCCACGTTAGGTTGGGCCGTTGGTTGAAGCTTGCCTGACTTGTAGGCTTCTGCAGCATCTCTTATCCTGCCGGTGGCACCGCTGATGACCTGAATGCCAGCAGCAGATAATGTCTGGTAAGCATTGGGCCCACAATTGCCAGTGAGCACCACTTGCGCTCCTTTATTGGCAATCATTTGGGCTGTGCTAATGCCTGCTCCACCAGCAGCCATGGCACTAGAGTTCTCCAAAGACTCGAACTCCATGGTTTGTGGGTCAACAATAATAAAGTATTGGCATCTCCCGAAGCGAGGGTCCACCTCAGCATCTAAATCAGGCCCTGTTGCCGATATGGCGAGTTTCATAATATTTTTTACTCCTTCTCCAGTTCTCTTATTCTAGCACCAATCTGCTCTAATTGTCCCTTTATTGCCTCTGCCTGATTCCTCAGGAAATCAAGCTCCTGCTCTTGGGTCATCTGGGGGGCGTAAGGGTCTGCTCCTGGGTAAGGCATTGCAAAAGCCCCCGGCATTGTTCCTGCAGGTGCTCCTCCATAGCCACCATAGGGCATAGCTCCACCGTAGGGGTTAGCACCATAAGGCATAGCTTCACCGTAGGGGTTAGCACCATAAGGCATGCCCATTCCACGCCCGTATCCTCTTCCAAAGCCGTATCCCCTGCCAAAGCCGTATCCCCTGCCAAAGCCGTATCCCCTGCCAAAGCCATATCCCCTGCCGAAACCATATGTCCCCCCTACACCCGAAGGGTTACAGAAACCTCTTCCTCCTCCTGTCATTGGGCCCATTCCCCGTGGTCCCGTTCCATCAAATCCTGGCATAATTCACCTCCTTTTTTTTATTCCAATTATTCAATTTTGGGCATTTTGGAAGCCTTTCACCCCCAGATTCTTGTAGATGCCTGATTCATCAGGCTCTTATTGCCCAATAAATTGGGTAACTACAGTTCTAAGCAGCCTCTTTTTACTAAACTTGCCTAGAAAATTGGGAGCTGTCAGCTATCAGTAGGGATACTCTATGCCAGAGCCATAATAGGGGTAATTAAATCCGGGTCCTGCATGGGGATTACCCCAACCAAACCAACCTCTTCCAAAACCTGGGCCAAAACCTCTTCCCCAACCTCTTCCAAAACCTGGGCCAAAACCTCTTCCCCAGCCTCTTCCGAAGCCCGGGCCAAAACCTCGGCCCCAACCACCAAACCGACCCCTACCAAAACCTCTTCCAAATGGCATTCTACATCACCTCCCTTCTTTTTATTTTTTACGCTGTTTAATTTTGTTTCCTCGTTCGATTTTGGGCATTTTGTAGTTGCCTGATTCATCAGGCTCTTATTGCCCAATAAATCGGGCAACTACATTTTTAAATAGCCTATTTTTACCACCGTCTGCCACCGCGAAATCCTCTACCATGTCCTCTGCCCCAACCAAATGGAGGTAGAGGCATGGGCTGGATATTCACACTGGAACATATGGGACAAGATAAGGGAATCTTGTTTGCTAAAGCCTCAAAAGGCACATTCCATTCGTGGCCATCGTTATTACACCTAAAACGGCTTTGAGGCAATCCGAAGTTGCCTCCCTCAATTTGAATCGCCTTGCCGTTAATCAAAGCATCGGCTAATTTCTTTCGAACTGATTCTAGTATGCGGTGGAAAGTCGGCCTGGAAATATGCATTTTTTGAGCACATTCTTCCTGCTCTAGTCCTTCCAAGTCCTTAAGACGGATAGATTCAATTTCCTCAACTGAAAGGCAAACTCCCTGTAAAACATTTGTCGGAACGCCCATTGGCCTGAAGAAGGCCGCGCTCGGCAATTGAGCGACACAACGCAATTTCATTGGCCTAGCCATCAAAAACCACCTCATTCTTACTAGGAATTATGAACATATGTCAATAATAATTATAATGGTCCTCCTCAATATTGTCAAATTTTTGGAAATTTTGGCCTTCTTAAGGCTTTTAAGAAGGATAAACAATTTACGAGGTGGGGATAGATGAGCTAACTCTGGATTAAAGCTACAGACTGGGCGGCTATTCCCTCTTCTCTGCCGATAAAGCCTAAACCATCGGTGGTAGTAGCTTTAATTGCTACCCGTGCTGGTTCGACACCCAGGGCTTGACTGATGCGTTTTCGCATCTCAAGGATGAACGGTGAAAGTTTGGGGCTTTGAGCCATGATGGTGACGTCAATGTTAGCTATTTTGAACCCTTTCGCTTTAACTAGCTCGCCAGTTTTAGTTAATAAAACTAAGCTAGAGATGTTTTTGTATTCTGGCTCTTCCGGAGGGAATTGAGTTCCGATATCGCCCAGGTCAGCAGCGCCACACAAGGCATCTATTATGGCGTGAATTGCCACATCAGCATCACTCCAACCTGACAGGCCTTTATCATGGGGAATGGGTGTGCCCCCCAGAATCAGCTTGCGCCCTGAAACCAAGGGATGGCTATCATATCCGATTCCAACTCTCATTTCCTTTTGCATTTGAGATTCTTCCCCCTGCTCAAAACCCGCTGTTGTGCAAAAAGCTGTTTACATCTTGTAAAGCCATTATTAGTATACACCCAAGCCCTGTAATATGGCTTCTCGGCTTTCGCACTCGCTGTGCATCTAACTGAACAAAATGGATTTTGACTAGCCCTCCTCCAGTCTTTTGTGTTCACCCTCATCTTTCAAGGGAGAGGAGATTGCTTCGGCTATGCCGCGCAATGACATTGGGGTTCGAGGGAGAGGGTAGATTTTGCTATGACAGGGCGGGAAAAAACTTTGTGCTGCTTCTTCATTGACTTCCCTCACTCAGGATAGTCACCCTGATTTGGTTGCTCACTCTTTTAAAGTGGTGATCTAAAGTTATAATTTCATCTACCTCAGGCAAAGAAATCGCAGACACAAAGTGGATTGAATCCGCTCCTGGCAAACCAGTAGATACTGAAACAGCTAAAACTGAATTCATAAAGGAATCGAAATTGTCGGCATAATATATTTGCAGATTTCCCGCCCTCTGTAATGCTGTTACATGTTTGGATGCTACCTTTTGGCTAATGTTTCTGGCAAAAAACCCTCCTATCTCTGCTAATCCGAAAATAGAGATTACGGCTGGAAGATTGCCTGAAATTATGTCATCTACTACCTTTCTGCACACTTGCTGATTTGGATCCGTGGGCAGGAAAGCACCTATGAAGACAGAAGAGTCAATATATTTCATTCCTCAGCGCTCTCGTTCCTTCAGGAAATCCTCCACAGTAGGCGAAATACCTTTTTCTTTCAAGGCACTCATTGTTTCATTTGCTAATTTATCTAAGGTATCAAGAATTCGTTCATCTTTTTCCACCGTTCCAGTTCTCCCTAACTCATCCATTATATCCAATAATTCCTTCGTTTCTGGAACCATTATTTTTAATCTCCATAAGCCTATTAGATTAATCGGCTGGGTTCTTACCACAGTTTGAGCCATCTTTCCCTCCTCATCTCCTTTTCTTATCCTAAGTATAGAGGTTACCTTTTTAACTGTAAACCCACTTTAAAAGTGCAATCCCAAAGGTTTTGCCGATTTTCCGTTTTCTCGTTGCCTGGACCTCATTCTCAGTCTTTTATGTTTGCCCGCATCCTTCAAGGGGGAGAATAAACATCGTTAAGACAATCTATTGACCTAATACGCCAGTCGTTTCTTGAACCAGAGGTTTTTCGGCGACCTACAGGTTTGGGATTCTCAGCCAATGCCTTGATACAAGGGATAATCCTCTGGAAATTCCTCGCTCAGAACCTACAGGGGCATCTGTGCCGAAAGCTGCTTATATTTTCCCCAAAGCCATTATTAGTATACACCCAAGCCCTGTAATATGGCTTCTTGGCTTTCCCATCCGCTAAGCATCTGGAACAAAATGGACTTATGTTTAACATTCTGAGCGTATCTGAAGTTCCCCGAAGGGGAATTTAGGCAGAGTGTAGCGGAGCCAGATACGCGCTGTCATACGCCGTCTCGGCGTAATCTCTGATTATTTGTATATTCTTAGGAACTTGAGTGCCTCCTCACGTTCATAGAAAGAGCCCTCAATTTTGTCCCCATTAGTAAACTTTATGTAGACTTCAAACTTGTAAAACTTTGCTCCTTCTTCAGGAATTATGTCGTATTTTTCAATGGCTGCAATAGCATCGGTTACAGAAGTAAAGGCCATCTCATTACCAAATAGTGAGAGAATTAGAATTTTCTCTATCTTTCTTAGTAATGCACTCCTTAAAGATCTAACAAACTTATCATAGTTTGGCTTAATCGAGTCTGTGAATGATTTCTCGATATCTTTAATGTCATCTTCCGACAGATTTTCCCATGCTTCTATTAATTTATATTTGTGTTCGTTTGTCGCATCTTCTGCATAATCGAGGTTAATGCCTTTAGTTAAGAATACCTCTACAATTTTCCTATACGCAATGTATAGAATGTTTATTTTGTGAGATGTTAGCTGTATTCGGGCACCTTCTGTAAATTCACCACCCAAAATGGCACCTAAAAAATTACAAGTATTGCGGTACGAATTCCCCAAAGGAACTAAAGCGGCTTCTATCTCTCCCGCCTTATTCCTTGAATGTTTTGTGTATCGCCTCCATGCAAGTTCGATAAAAGCAGCTGGCTCACCTTTTTCATCTCTTGTTCCATCCCTCTCAAAAACATAATCCAATTCATGTACATTACCTTCATCATCAGTCCAAGTTACTTTCTTTTTTTCACCTCTGACCTTGGGTCTGGGTCCCTTCGTGTCGCAATAAAAGCCAAGTTCTTCAGCCAAATTTGCCAACCTGTTAGAAAAGAATTCCTCAAAGAAGTTTCCAATAAGCTGACCAAGTTTGTGCCCTGGTGATGTAACCTTCTTCACGATTATCCCTCCATCCACAGTCGTCCCTCGTGAAGAGGAACTTTGTGCTTTCTATTTTTCCACTTAACGTTTCTATCCCTCGTCTTTTCAAAGTGGTATGATTTGAATCCCGCAGAGATTGCTAATTCTCCCAACCATTTGTCTACCGGGACGTAGACACCATAGGGGGCAGAATCACCCACCACAAAACATACTTTGGCACCCCCTTTACACACTCTCCTTAATGAAATCCAAACCTTAGCAAGGTCTGAGAAATAGGCTGCAACCATGAGATGGTAGTTTTTTCTGCCCCCGTGTAAAAGTCGTTCCTTTTCCAATGCATAACATACTTCACGAAGGTCTCCAATTATCGGATACAAGTTTTTGTCATCGAGTAGCCTATCCAAATTGCTTTTCTCAGCAGAGATATGTTGAGAACAAGACCGAATGAGATGACATCTTACTTTACTCTGAAGGTCTCCCCACCCTTTTATTTCACCAAAGAATGACATCTCCAACCGAGTTGCATCAGCATAGTCATAGTTATTTATGTAAGGTGGTGATGTTATAATTAAGTCAACGGAGTCATCTGCGATTTTCGAACATACCCTTGCGTCATCTTCAAACACCTTTGCATTGCGTTCCTTTACAGCTGATTGAAAATAAAGCATGTCTTGACTCATCATTCTTATTTGGTTAAGAAAAGCTTTATACGGGTGCAGCGGCTTTTTTTTTGTCTTCCTCGGTAGCACATATTGCCAAGGTGCTGTGCCTGCAGAAGATGTTACCCGAAGTATCCCAACCAGTGCTAACCAAGTTAACTCAGAAACAGCGCTATTATCATTTTTATAAAGCCATGCCCTCTTTAATTTATCAAGTTCATTGAGAGCGTCTTCAGGATAACATTTATATATCAACTTTGGGTAGGATTTGGGAGCATCTGGCAAGCTCTGTGCATATTCAAAAACATCTACTGCGAAACTTCTAAATGCATTCACATCTTCACTCCAGAGAAGTTTTGCCTTCGCTATTCTTGCAACAAAGGGATGCGCCTCTATTCCAAACGACTCAATCCCGCTCTCTTCTCCCGCCAAGACAGCGGTTCCACAACCAACAAAAGGATCAAATAATGTGATTAAGTTATTGCGTTTAAAATCTTTGACGACTTCTTTCACCCATTCAGCTGAAAATCCCGCTGAGTATCGAAACCAGCGATGGATAGGTAGTTCCATATTGTCAACAAAAGTGGACGTTCTATCCGTTATCTTCCTGCTTTCCTCCTCTATTTCAGGGAAGAGAGAAGATTGTTTATATTTACCGCTCATAATTTATCCCTCTTTCAACCGAGATGTCGTCTAACTTGTGTGTAACCGCATTGCGGTTACCTTCCATTTAGCTTCATTCTATCCAATGGGCTTTGGATTTTGCCATGCCAATTTTCATACTCGCTCTCTTATCTGTGCCTCTATCATACGCCCACGTCTGAAGGTTAATCAATGCGCCCTATTGTTGCCTTAGAGGTGACGCATCAAGCTTAAGTGCAATGGCGGGAAATCCGGAGTCGAACATTCGGCTTCAAAGGCCATTGGTTAGGTCTAATGCCACCGCCTCTCTCCACGTGCAAGCCGGTTTACCCTCTGAAATATCTCGGCGTGATCAGCATCGGCACCAACCGCTTCAGACTTAAGTCTGCCACTGCGTTCCATCCAGAACAACAGCGCTCCTGTTAGGGCTTTCATGCCCGGCACCTCTAGCTTCCAAGGCATGGGGAGCATCGGCACAAAGGGATTGAAGACGATAAGAAGAGGATTCAACGTCATGGGGTGCTCGCTTTGCATCAGAAAGAAGCTATCGGCAGGCGTGCGCTGCAGGAGCATTCGTGAAAATTGACCAAAGGAGTCATACAACTTCCATTCGTCAGGCAAGGGCTCAGGGCCTTGTGACTGCCAAGGTTCTATAACCCTCTCCTCTGGATCCCAGTGAACCCTTTCATGGAACCATACATGCAGTTGGAGATATTCCACCAACGCGGGACTCTTGTTAGTAACAGCAAAATAGACTGCAACGGGTAAGGTGCTGCTGGCCGAGACATGGGGCATGATGTCAACGTTGTTCGGGATCACTTCAATCTGCACCTCCAACACTGGCCTAGCTTTCCTGTTCCTGACGTCCTCAATCTCGAACCAGTCCATGGGGATGCATTTAGCTTCACGGCGCCTGTAGAACTTGCAGTCGCTTGCTTGATGAGCAGTGTATCCTTGGTGAACATTGACGACGTAGAGTTCTCGGGATGATGCCAGAGGAATAGTGACGATCTCGAAATCTACCTTTGGAGTAACATGGGCTAGAATAACATCGCCCAGCCAAGCATTCTTGCGATGGTTTGGTATCCAACCTTCGTCTAGTGCCTCAGCCCTACCGTCACTGCTTTCTTGAACACCAAATAGAACTTGTCCGCCTCCCGCATTAGCAAAGGCGCAGACAACCTTAGCAATCTTCTTCGTATCTTGGCGATCAATCGTTGCACTACTCTTGAATTCGAGAAAGGCACTTTCCAAAGCATGCTGTTTACACAGCCTGCGCAATTCGGCTTCGTCCCATCTGCGGAATTCATCCTTGAGCTTAAGACCTCTCAATGTCAGCTCTCTTTGGTTACCACGTCTATTTCCGCTGCCTTGTCCTCATTATACCACTGTACTGGCAAAAGCCAAACTTCTAGCTAGCGCTACTTACTTGCTTCAAGTTGGCTGACAAATGATGTCACGAAACGCTATTCTGTTAAATCCTGCTTTTTGATGCCAGAGTGGCAAAGGGTTAGAACATGTCTTGGGTAATAATCTCCGCTAATGCCAAATCCTCTGGCGTAGTTACCTTTATATTGTTGTAAGCGCCCAAGTAAAGCTTCACCTCGTATCCTATTTGAGGTTGTTTAATTTTCATTTCCAGTTTAATTTTAGGCATTCCAGAGAGGTTTCACCTCCAAATTTTCGTAGTTGCCTGATTTATCAGGCACACTCGCCCAATAAATTGGGCAACTACATTAGCAGCGGCATCGTCAGTAACCACTGTGGTAAGTTCCCTATATGCTTCAGCGATTATGTCAAATGTGAATACCTGCGGAGTTTGCACCGCCCATAATTTGTCACGCTGAAGCGTTTCTTTAATCAACCTATTGCTATTGACCAGCTTTATAGTGTCCTTAACTGGCACTGCGGCTACGGCAGCCCCGGTTTCTACAGCTGCCTTTAAGCTATGCTCAAACAAATCCATTGAAGTGAAATCTAGAAAAGTTGGCGGTTTTGGCAGGTTCATCCTGCCATTTTCGGGTTTATATTAGGTCTCGAAAGGTGCATTTAGGTCATGCCGCAGAGAAAAATTTATTGTCTAAAGCTAGCGGAACAGCACTGCTAAAGCCCGCCGCTCTTTGAGGTTTGAGGAGGGTGTAGCTACCCTCCCTTTTTCTCGTAATCAGGGCACCAAGTGGCGTTAGGGCGCTCAGGGCGATTGCAAGCGCTGCGCCAGTTCCATTTACAAGAATCACATATGAAAATGTTCATACCCAGAGCTCTCTTTACTTTCAGTTTAAGTTTGTCTATCCAGCTGGGATTGCTTCGCTTTCCCTTCATTTCATTCAGGGCTTTGGCTTACTGCAATGACGTTTTATTGCAATGACGTTTTATTCCTCACATATCCTTTGATAAAGTGGCTAAAAATTCGGCATTGTTTCTCGTCTTGGCTAATCTTTCCAGGATTCTTTCCGTAGCCTCACCGTGGTTGGGGGAATCGCTAGCTATCATACTAACTACGCGCCTGAGAAGCCATAGCTGCTTTACAGTAGTTGCATCTAGTAAAAGCTCTTCTCGTCTAGTACTACTAGGCGCAATATTTATAGCGGGGAAGGATCTCCTCTCAGCCAATTTTCTATCCAGATGAAGTTCCATATTGCCTGTGCCTTTGAACTCTTCATATATGAGGTCATCCATGCGGCTGCCGGTATCTACCAGGCAAGTAGCGATAATGGTTAAGCTGCCGCCCTCCTCAATGTTGCGAGCAGTGCCAAAAAAGCGTTTGGGAGGATGCAAGGCTGATGAATCAATACCGCCGGATAAGGTACGCCCGCTGGCAGGCATTGCTAAGTTATAAGCTCGGGTGAGCCTGGTGATGCCATCAAGGAGAATAACCACGTCTTTGCCTATTTCTACCAGCCTTTTAGCTCTCTCCAAGGCTAACTCGGCGACTCGGGTCTGATTTTCTACTGGCTCATCGAAGGTGGCAGCTATAACCTCAGCCTTCACTGACCTTTTCATGTCGGTAACCTCTTCGGGCCTTTCTCCAATGAGGCAAATCATGAGGTGGATGTCATTGTAGTTTGTGATGATGGCATTGGCAATTTTCCTGAGAAGCACGGTTTTGCCTGCCTTAGGTGGTGATACAATAAGTCCTCTTTGTCCTCTTCCTATAGGTGTTATCAAATTGATAAGGCGGGTGGATAAATCGTCTGGTCTCGTTTCCAAATTGATGAGCTTATCGGGGAAAGTGGGTGTCAGTGAGTGGAAGTTGCGTCGTGTTCTTGATAGTTCAGGATCAAGCCCATTGATACTTTCCACTCGGAGCAAGCCATAATATTTTTCACCTTCCTTGGGAGGTCTAGCTTGTCCATATATATGATCGCCATCTCTTAAGTTGAAGCGACGGATTTGAGAATTGGAGACATAAACATCATTGGTGCTGCGCAAGAAGGTATCCTGGCGCAGGAAGCCATAGCCCTCGTTCATGGTCTCCAAAATGCCGGTCAGGAGCAGATTTCCCTGCTGCTCTGCTTGTGATTTAAGAATACAGAGGGCAAGGTCAGCCTTTTTCAAGGCGGAGTAGCCAGAGATGCCCTGCTCCTTGGCTAGAACCTCCAGTTCATCACGAGTTTTATTTTCCAATTGTGCCATGTTTAGCATAGTAACTCCTTAAACACCCATTACCCTATTCCAATCGTCCATAAATCGCTTAATGCCGCTATCTGTTAGAGGGTGTTGTATCATTTGTAATAATATCTTATATGGCACGGTAGCGATATGAGCACCAGCTTTAGCTGCTGCTAAGCAGTGTTGAGGATGTCTGATGCTAGCAGCTATGACTTGAGCGGGTAGTTGATAGTAGTCCAGATATTCCACGATGTCAGCCACCACTTTCATGCCATCCTCGCCAATGTCATCGAGTCTGCCTACGAAAGGACTGATATAAGTAGCTCCCGCTGCTGCCCCCAAGAAGGCCTGGTTTGGAGAGAAGCACAGGGTGAAATTCACCTTTATTTTCTCCCTGGCCAATACCGAGGTGGCTTCTACTCCTTCAAAGCTGGCAGGTATTTTGACCACAATATTATCTGCCCACTTGGCTATTTCTCTGGCTTCAGCTACCATCCCTGAAGCATCTTGGCTCAGTACCTCAGTGGATACTGGCCCGGGAACAATAGAGCAGATTTCCTTGACTAGTTTCTGGTAGTCAACTTTGCCTTCGCGGGATACGAGAGAGGGATTTGTAGTTACCCCGGTAATTACCCCCAATTTTACCCCATGGCGGATGTGGTCTATATTAGCAGTATCTAAAAACAAACGCATCTTTTCACTCCTAAGAGATTGCTTTATTCCTTGCAGTGACATTATTCAAAGGCAGGCTAGTCTGGGTACCTTCGACAAGTGTGTTCTTGGCTGCCCCAATGAAGTCCACAAATAATGGGTGAGGGGAATCAGGGCGAGATTTGAATTCGGGATGAAATTGGCAAGCGACCATCCATGGGTGGTCTCTAAGCTCAACAATTTCTACCAAATCCCCATTCGGTGACAACCCACTTGGTATAAGCCCAGCCTCCTCTAATGGTTGGCGAAAGGCATTGTTGAATTCAAAGCGGTGGCGATGGCGCTCGTAGACGACTTTGCTACCATAGGCGCGAGCTGCTTTTGTTCCTGCTACGAGATGGCAAGGATAAGTTCCTAGCCTCATGGTTCCCCCCTTTTGGTCTATGTTGCGCTGTTCAGGGAGGAGGTCAATTACAGGATAAGCGGTGTTTGTATCAAACTCGGTAGAATTTACATTGTCAGTATGGAAAACATGACGGCCAAATTCGATGACCATGGTTTGCATTCCCAAGCACAAGCCAAGGCAGGGGATTTGTTTCTCTCTAGCAAATTTGGCTGCTTTTATCATACCCTCAATTCCGCGGTAGCCAAAGCCACCAGGAACGATTATCCCCTGGATTTGTCTAAGGTTGTCATAATTATTACCTTCTAGTTTCTCTGAATCGAGCCATTCTATTTTTACCTCACGATTGTGAGCCAGCGCTGCATGACACAACGCTTCACGGACGGAGTAATAAGCATCTTGAAGTTCCACATATTTACCTACCAGGCCAATTATTACTGGCTCTTTAGGAGCTTTCAGTCTGTTCACCAAGTCACGCCAAGTATCCAGGTTGCTCTCCTTTGCTTCCAATCCCAGGCGGCCAACGATGAAATTTCCTAGTCCAGCCTCTTCTAGCAGCAAGGGTACTTCATAAATGGTTTCGCTAGTAACTAGTGAGATGACTGCCTCCTTATCAACATCGCAAAACAGCGATATTTTATCTTTTATCCCTTCAGATATCTCTCTATCGCTGCGACACAGTATGACGTCAGGCTGGATACCAATTCTCCTGAGCTCATTGACGCTGTGTTGCGTGGGTTTGGTCTTCAGCTCGTTGGTGGCGGCAATGTGAGGTAAAAAGGTAACATGGATGTATAGAACATTATCCCTGCCCTCGTCCTTTCTCATTTGCCTTATAGCCTCGAGGAAGGGTTGTCCTTCAATATCTCCTACCGTGCCACCAACTTCAACAATGACCACGTCGGCCTTAGATATTTCAGCCACTTCTCTTATTCGCATTTTTATTTCATTGGTTACGTGAGGGACTACTTGGATCGTGCCCCCCAAAAAATCTCCTCTTCTCTCCCGGGCGATGACCGAATAATAGACTTGACCTGAGGTGACATTAGAAGCCTGGGTTAATTCTGCTCCAATGAATCTTTCATAATGTCCTAAATCTAAATCAGTTTCGGCTCCATCTTGAGTGACGAATACCTCACCATGCTGGTAAGGAGACATCGTCCCTGGGTCAACATTTAAGTAGGGATCGAGCTTTTGCGCAGAGACCAATATTGCACGGCTTTTTAATATTCTGCCCATAGAGGCTACTGAGATTCCCTTACCCACAGAACTAACTACACCGCCGGTAACGAAGATATACTTGCTCATTACTTATTACGAGAATGTGACCAAAGTGGAATCCCGTGGACTAATCTTAAGAATATGAAGCAATCTTGGGTTTTCCTAATTATAAGAAGTTAGAAGTAAAACTGTCAAGTCTGTGAACTAGATGCTCATGGGCTGATAGAATTGATGCTAGCTCAGCATCTCTCGAGGTACTCTTTATACTCTACTAATTTAGCTAAAACCTTGACTGCCCTTTGGGGGGAAGGATAGGAGTAATAAAACCCCCCTCTTAAATCTAAGTGTGACCCTTCATCGGTAAAGGTGGTGGGAACTATGGGCTTCTTATAGGTTTTAATCCAGTGAAGTACCAATCCTCCTATGATGGTATCCATGAAGCTGAAGATTTGGGTTGGGTCTATTTTCCCGTCGGAAACGATTGATGAAGAGATATCATCCCAGAAGGAAGAGATATCTATCTCACCAGATTCAACCACTGACGAAATTAATGTTTCGAGGTCTGCCTTTCCCTGGTTGTCGCTGACCCACAAGAGAGGGCTAATGAAGGACACAAGCGAATGGACGTCTCTCTTCTCAGGAAGTTTGGACATTTTTTCATATGCTGGAAATTGAGGAGTGATAGTGTTCAAGTTGCCCGTGAAATTGGAGAAGCTACCCATCCCCATAAAGACCAGTGAATCCACTTCGTTCAGCTCTAAGAGCATCTGTGGAGCTTTAAGGTAAGCGACTAGGTTTCTATCGCCAGCAGGGTCAACAGGATTACCACGGCTCCACCTCGGAGGGAATATCTGGTTAAACTTGGTGATAGTCTCTGGGGAAAGATTGACCACGTTAAGGTTATTTGAGGAACAATCATCAGTGCACAGGACTCCATAGCTGCCGCCAGGGGTGGTGATGGCTACATTTTTACCCTGGGGAAGTGGTTGCGTTAAAAATCCAATAGCAACATCTAAAAGCTCCTCTGGAGTTTCTACTCGGATCACTCCTGCCTTAGTGAACGCCTCTTCATAAATCTTGTCGGAGCCACAAAGAGAGCCGGAATGGGACATTATTGCATGAGCTGTAGCCTCGCTCTTTCCCGGTTTTAACGCAATTACTGGCTTTTTGGGAGTTATTTTCTTCACTTTCTCAACGAATCTTCTCCCATCTTTTAAACCTTCTATGTAGGTTAAGATTACCTTTACCTCAGGGTCCTCTCCAAAGTGCTCTATATAATCCTCAATCTGTATGTCCGCAGTACCTCCACAACTTACATAGCGGTGGAATCCCAGTCCCTTTTGATAGGCAGACGTGACTATGGCACCGCCCACATTTCCTCCCTGAGTTACAAAAGCAAAGGGCCCGGGCCTGATCTGTAGGGGAGTCATGAATGCTCTTAATTCTGAAGTGGCACTCCAAAATCCCATGCAATTCGGCCCCACAAAGCGAATCCCCCCTCTTCTTGCTATCTCTAGAACTTCATCTTGAAGCTTGCTTCCCTCTTCTCCAATCTCGGTGAAGCCCGCAGAGATGATAACAGCTGCCTTTACTCCCTTTCGTACGCAATCTTCCATAACCGCAGGAATACTGGCAGAGGGAATGACAAAGGCTGCCAGATCAACTTCCCCCGGCACATCTGTTATCTTCTTGAAAGCCTTATGTCCGAGAATGTTCTCCTTTGTATTGTTTATGGGGTAAACCTTCCCCTTAAAACCATCGAGGGTGCTGAGAAAGGTGGAGAAACCCCACTTGTTCCAATCATCCGTCGCCCCGATTACGGCAACTGATTTAGGGTCGAACAGCGGACTGAAGTTCTTAGTTATAATTTCCTGAGCCATAGAAAGTCTTTATCAAAAGATTGATTTTACTCTACTGCCTGAAATAAAGTCAAGCTGCTCTGCCTTTTCCGCGCCCCAATGATTTCAATCGACCTATTATAGTCCTTTGCTAGCAATATAGGCAGCAAGGTCAGCGAGGCGACAGCTATAGCCCCATTCATTATCGTACCAGGCCAGCACCTTTACCATATTGCCAGCAATAACAATGGTGCTCAAGGCGTCCAAAATGGCACTGGCTGGATTGCCTTTAAAATCCGTACTTACTAATGGCTCTGTGCAGTATTCCAGAATCCCCTTGAGATCTCCGTTGGCAGCTTTCTGGAAAGCCTTGTTGACTTCCTCGGCAGTCGTCTGGCGATTCACATCAGCGACAAAATCAATGAGCGATACTGTGGGAGTAGGCACCCTAATAGCTATTGCATCAAGTTTTCCTTTGAGTTCGGGGATTACTTCTGTAACTGCGCGGGCAGCACCAGTTGTAGTGGGAATAATGTTAGCTGCAGCGGTTCGGGCTCGACGCAAATCTCGATGAAACACATCCAGAATCCTTTGGTCATTGGTATAAGAGTGGATGGTAGTCATTAACCCGCGGCTAACTCCGAAGTTTTGATGAAGAACCTTGACCACGGGAGCAAAACAGTTGGTGGTGCAAGAAGCATTGGATATAATGCGATGCTTGGTAGGCTCATATTGCTCCTCATTAACACCAAGGACGATAGTTATGTCCTCTTCCTTGGCTGGCGCCGAAATAATTACTTTCCTAGCACCTCCATGGAAATGGCTAGCAGCCTTGGTAGCTTGGGTAAAAAGTCCTGTTGACTCTATGACAACATTTACTCCGTAATCACGCCAGGGAATCTTAGCAGGGTCGCGCTCTGCCAGAACTTTTATCGTTTTACCATCAATCATGATAGAATCTTCCTTAGCCTCCACCTTACCGGGATAAATGCCATAATTGCTGTCATACTTAAAAAGGTGAGCATTGGTCTTGGCATCGGCAAGGTCATTGACTGCCACGACCTCTAGTTCGCCACTGCATCGCTCATTTATCGCCTTGAGGGTTAACCTGCCAATGCGTCCAAATCCGTTGATGCCTACTTTTGTTGCCATTTCCCCTCCTTATTGACTTTTCACCTTTGATAATATCATAAACTGTGGTAGTAGTGCCTATTTTAGTTTTCATATTTGTAACTGAACGCCCCTATGCTTGTCCCTTGAAATATCTCTATATGAACCACCATTGCATCAATTGAGCCCTCAAGCTCAACCTCAGCTTTCTATGCCCACTTGCTTAATCATGTTAGTATGTCAGCTTGTCACTTTTGCAAAGTATTCGTCTGGGTTAAAAATCAGCAAAGAAAGATACCTTTTCAAAGTCTTGGGAAAGACCACAAAGACCAACTACAAGGGAACTCCCAACCGCAAGCTATTCTTATAACTTATTTTTTGAGCGGTTGCTGTGACTTCTTAACAGGTGGCGCTGGTGGCTTTGGAGGGGGTGTTGGCTTTGGGGCTTGCTGTTCCTGTATTACTGCTTGCGTCATTCCTTTCCACCTCCCGATAGCGAATTCGATATATCATAAAATTGCGACGTTTGCCAACCTATGTCACGCCCTCGTTTTGCTATGTTTTGAAAATATGTATATATGTGAACGACTTCTATATCCGAGGGTATCACCGAATCGAAAGACACTATATCTGTTTCATCAGGCTCAATTTCAACCTTTCGCTCCCATTTAACCTCTTTGGTATCCAGTGCGGGCCAGTCTATTTCCTTGTTCAGGCCATCATATAATTTCCCTTGGCCATCCAATGCTTCTTGTAAAGAAGCATGAAGAGGTTGTATCTGATAAACAATGTTCTTAGCTGAGCACAAGGATAGTATAACCTCTCCAATATTTTTAATTTCAACGGAAGTATGTATACATACCTTATCATCAGTTAATCTAATCGCTCGAAATTCTTGCGACAAATTCGCCTTTGGGAATTTAGCCCTTCGCTGCCTCCAAGTGTAAATTGTCCAAATTGCACCACCAATAATACCCAGACCAAGAAGTATACTCGCTATTATTGAGAGAATATCTGCCCAAGTTTCAACTGGCATAATTCATCTCCAAATACTTCGCAGAATTTGATCGGCTTTGCCCCATGGCCATCGTGCCTATATTATATAGCATAGTGAGCATCTCGAATAAGCTCAAAACAAGCTGTGAGTTAAAATAAGACTAGAGTGTGTCAACACTAACCCCCGACTATTCGAATTTCCTCCTCGGTAAGACCATAGAGGTCGAAGACGATGGAATCAATTTCTTGCTGGAGAGCTTTGATTTTTTCACAGAGTCTGGCGATATGAGACAAAATCTCTGTGCTCTTCTTATCAGCTAAACCTGGCTCAGTAGGAATGAGAATTTGGTCAATAATTTCGCTCCATTCCTTGCCCTGGTAATTCGGCAACACCCTTTGCAGATACTCCAAAATATCTTGGGGGGCAATTAAGGTTAGCATCTGCCTATCTTTTGAAATGACAGTGAGGCTTTGAGCATCCTCATGCAACTTTGCGTCTTTCAGGAAGAAGTGCTCGATGGTCTGTGGCTGGTATCGGATTTGTGGGTGTGTGCGGATGGTGCGAAGCACTGAAGATTCGAGAGACTTAACCACCTCTGCATCGTTTACCTCCGGTAAAGGCTCATTGTCTTGGATGCGAGTTAAGCGCGCTTTGGGAAAGAACCGATTGTAGCCGGCAAGGCTCTTCTTTGCCTCAATGATGTTATCAACTAGCTCTACCAGATAGTCGTGGATTTTGACCTCTTTGGTGTCATCAAAGTTTATGCGGCGGATGGGAATGGTTTCAAGAACATTTTTAGGTAAAAAATACTTTTGCCCCCTATGACTAACCTTTTGTCCAAACCAAAAATGGATAAGGCTGGAGTTCAATATTGACAGGATATACCTTAAGTTCTCATCGGTATTTGATTTTTTTAGAGTTGCAAAAGCATTTCGTTCAAAGTAATAACTATCTAGGCAATATGCAAACCTGTTTCTTTCAGGCCATATTGAGCTTATTACCTTTTCTTCTTCAAAAATTTTCTGGTCTCTCTCCCGATGCAACTTATACCAAGCATAGTCCTCCTCATAAACTTTAAGTCTGTTCTCCAGAATTAGCCGGAATTTCTCCAGATGAGCCTTAATCGCTGGGTATTTCTCGATGTCAATATCCTTTGTGGTGTAGATAACGAACAAATCATCCTGTTCGCCTGCTTCACCAGCAAGATAACTTTCTATGTTCGCTGCTTTATGTATCGGTTTAATAACCTTTTTCTCCGCTTCTGAAAGATTTAGCGATTCCACCTCTTCACTGGTCAGGTAGAAAATGCCATCCCCAACTCTAATATTGTATTTTGCTATAGCCACATCGCTCAAAAACCGAATATTCTCTTTGCTAACAACGTCTGCCCCTGTGGCCAATCCTTGGAAGGAATCGCAAATTTCACTTAATGGTGCTCCTCTTTGCTCGATGGTCTGGATGAT
Source organism: uncultured Dehalococcoidales bacterium (assembly GCA_964514415.1). Taxonomy (GTDB): domain Bacteria; phylum Chloroflexota; class Dehalococcoidia; order GIF9; family AB-539-J10; genus CAZEQL01. The sequence goes on along the minus strand of CAZEQL010000003.1, from coordinate 11,624 downwards.
GGAAAATTCATCTTTAGTGGGGAATAGTATCCAATAATCTTCTGTGAGTTCACCTTGTAAAACAGGGCTATAATGAATCTCTAAGTGTCCATCTAAGAACTCTCCTTTCCCAATATACCTCTGAATATGGTCTAATGTATTTACAATGACTTCCTTATTTGTTCCGCCAGGCAATGGCTCTTTAATCTTTACTGTAAGAATTCTGTTGCTATCTCTTTCCTCTTTATTTGTGCACTTTTCTAAAACAAAGACATGATTGAATTGTCCAGGAGCAGCTTCGAAGAGCCTCAGTGTGCCCAAATCAATAACTTCTAAAATTCTAGAGTTTTCTAGGATATATTTACGAAGTTTTCTCGCTCCAGCAGCAGTTGGGAAATACGCGGTCGTTATGAAACCGAGTTTTCCAGCTTCCTTCAACTTGCTTAGCCCAAGAATTACAAAAAAGTATAGGTAATCCATTTTGCCTTGATAGTACTGCTTCCAATATGGGTATTGCCTGAGAGTTGACCTAAAAAGCTCCTTATGGTCATCCTCTCTAATGTAGGGTGGGTTGGCACAGACATAGTCAAAGTTATGGCAATCCTTGATAAATTCATATACTTCCCGCTTCCGTCCCTCCAATCCCACTATGTCGTGCCTTTTATCACGCTCATAGACCTCGTCTGCTTTCCTAAGCTCGTCGGGAAATTCCTCAAAGGTCTTCTCGATGCGAGGATAGAGCTTTAATGAATCCTGGTGGATTACGGAAAGGGCAAATTCTGGATGACGATAAAGATGCTCATGCTCCAGTATGTTTTTGATAATGGGGGTAAGCTGGATGAGAAGGTTTATCTCGGTGATATAGTAAGAGAAGGCGCTTATTTCGCTGCCGTAGAGTCCCTCGATAATGGCACTTTCTACATCAACAAGGTCTCGCAAGTCATGGGAGTTGTAGGTGGCTTCCTCTCTGAGGCGGCGGGCTGCCTCTACCAAAAAGCCACCAGAACCAGTAGCCGGGTCAAGGATTAGTTTCGGCTTTCTGTTTCCATCTTCAAAATGGAAGAAGGCGTTGTCATTGGTAAAGCCGACTCTATCCCAAATAAAGGAAACTACTTCCCTGGGCGTGTAGTATTGTCCTTTATTCTTACGGTCAACTCTATCCACATATTCTTCATATATCGTCCCTAGAACATCAGCATTGAGCTTGCCCAAATTGAAATGGGAAAATTCATAAAGCACATCAACCAAAACTTTGCCACTGGGATAATACCAGGTATAGTTGTTTTCTCTGTTGAACAGCCAACTATATCGCTCCCCGGCAAGGTGGAAGGCATATCTTAATACTCGCTCAATCTCTCGGTTGAAATCCTCATACCACTTTTTGAATCCGCCATCATAGAGGCTTTCATCGATAAAGCCGATGTCTTCCCACAGACGCACCAAAAGAAGGCGGGTCATGGTGAAATAAGCAACACGGTAAAGGTAAGTATCCACTGCACTTTCATCAAGGCTGCCTGATTTAGCACCAAGCATCTCACGGAGACTAGAAGTGGAGAGTTCCCGCTTGGACTTTTTGGGGTCCATAGATTCAGCAATAGCATCAATTTCGCTGGCGATTCTTAACTTCCGCTCATTGTCGTACCCAAGCAGATGAATAAGCTGGTCTTTTTGACTATGGACATCGTTATGGAGGATAAAAACGACTTCGCGAATCTTCTGCGTTAACTCGTCCAATGATAATGTTTCCTCACCTGTCCACGGCTTGCTCCGAGCAATCTGTTCAATTTTCTGAAGGAAATCTAGTTCCTGACAAGAAAATGTTTCCACAAAGTTGAAAAACCGCTTGGTGTTAGGCTGAATAGCAACAGTATGAGGATTATGTTTGAAAGCGCGATAGAGTTTTTCAAAAGAGAAGGAAAGTTCAGCAATGGGTTGAGTGCTTTCAGGAAGCACTGTCGCCTCTCTCAAATTCAGCACTATCCCATAGCGGGCGCGGGTTTTTTGGATGTAGCTCTGCACTTGAGGAAAATGCATCTCTAAATCCCTTGAATCTGTTCCTTTGATTTCAAATATAAAAGGATGTAGATGCAAATCTTTAGGGAGAAAGTCAGGACGCTCTCCTGAAGTCTCAGTCTTTTCCTTTGGGATTAATGATATGCCAAGGATGAAGCCTAGTATTTCTGTGGCGAATTTGGGAAAGAAGACCGGGTCAACCAAGGTTAGCTCATCTTTGTACTCACCTTGAATGTAATCAAGGTAATATGAAGCTTTACCGCCGCTATAGGCTCTATAATCTAGCCTATCTAGAATGGAACAGAGTTTAGAAACGAGGTTGCTACCTCGAACCTTTCGTATCTGAGAGGGTTTCATGTCTCCTTCCTATTTAAAAAGATGTTTAATTTTGATTTCAGCTTCAAATTTCTGTAGCAGTTGCCTGATTTATCAGGCAAGGTAGCCCAATAAATTGGGCAACTACAATCTCTAATATCTAAGCTCTAAATCCAAAACCGTTTTTGGTCATTTGATATTGTTTAGTATTCCGAATTTCGTGCTTAGAATTTATCCGCATTTAGTGCTTCTTTGGTGAAGTCTAATCCTTAGCTAAATATAGAGAGACGCCATCCATGTCAATATTGCCTACCTTGCCCTCAGAAGTTAGCGATTTAAGGTGGGCAATAGTTTCCATCACGGCTAATCGTCTATCCCAGAATGCGAGGTCCACAAAAGCAGTGCCACCCTGTTCGGGTATCCAGATAATTTCTTCAGCTATTTGATAGGCTGTCTTTAAGCCGTCGCTCAGGACGCTCAAGATGTTTCTCTTTCTTTGCTCATGGTGATAAAGTATTTCCTCTATCCTCAGCTTTAAACTATTGAACACTGGTCCGTGTCCTGGCAACACGAAGTTAACCTTAAGTCTCTCTAGTCTTTCGAGGGAAGAAATGTAATCACCCAGGGGATCATCCCCGGATTGTGGATTGAAGCCCACATGGGGAGTGATGTCGTACAAAATGTGGTCACCAGAAAAAAGCACTTTCTTCCTCGGCTCATAAAGGCATATGTGACCTGGAGAATGTCCTGGTGTTCGTAGCACCCTGATTTCAAATGAGCCGGTGGAAAAGCTGTCACCATCATCCAATAGCACATCAGGCAGCTCGGGTGTAACAAATTGATTCATCCATAGCGAGGCATCCTTTAACTTGGGCAACTCAGTTTGAGGAACACCATTCCGTCTAAGCTCTTCCTCTGTCTCCTTGAGTAGCACTCCAAAATCTTTATATCTTGAATTGATAAGTTCCCCCTCAACCCTGTGCATAGCTACCTTGGCTCCGCAGAGCTGCTTTACCTTGCTTGCCAAACCATAATGGTCAGGATGAAGATGAGTGATGACAACCTTTTTGATATCCCGGAGTTTGAGGTGCTCCGAAGTTAACCCTTCTTTAAGAGCCCAAAGAGACTCCGTACTGTCCCAACCACTATCAATCAATATATTACCTTCATCCCCCTCGAGGACATATACATTAGTGTGTCCCAACATACCTTTAGGAAATGGGACTTTTATTTGATGGATGCCTGATACTACTTCCATGACTTTAGCTTCTCTAAATTATAGAAGGCTCCTTTACCAGAATAACGAGCGTCGCTCCTCAGTTCCTCCTCTATCTTAAGGAGGCGATTGTATTTAGCTGTTCTCTCACTGCGGCAAGGAGCACCGGTTTTGATAAATCCGGCATCAACAGCCACCGCTAAATCAGCTATGGTAGTATCCTCAGTCTCACCAGACCTATGGCTGATGATGGTTGTCCATCCTGCCTTTTGTGCCCTTTTAATAACAGCGAGAGTTTCACTAAGAGTGCCTATTTGATTTGGCTTAATGAGGATTGAGTTGGAGGCTCTTTGGGCAATTCCTTTCTCAAGACGCTTTATATTAGTAACATAAAGGTCGTCACCTACGAGCTGAATCTCCTTACCTAGTTTAGTTGTGAGCAATAACCAACCTTCCCAGTCATCCTCCGCTAAGCCATCCTCAATGCTGATAATAGGGTAATTCGATACCCAGTTAGCATAATAATCTACCATTTCTCCAGAGGTAAGAGTAGTACCTTCCTTGGCCAAAACATATTTAAAATCCTGGTAGAAACTGCTGGCTGCTGGATCAAGAGCTATATAGCACTCCTCGCCAGCCTTGTAGCCTGCTATATCGATGGCTATCAGAATTAATTCCACAGCTTCCTTGTTGGAAGAAAGCTGAGGAGCGAAACCACCCTCGTCGCCTACGTTGGTGCTCAGTCCTTTATCTTTAAGCACTTTGTATAAGCAGTGATAAATCTTGCTGCTCATTTGAAGGGCTTGGGCAAAATTAGTTGCACCCAAGGGCATTATCATAAACTCTTGAAAATCCGTGGAATCCAGAGCATGCTTACCGCCATTTAGGATGTTTAGCATGGGAACGGGTAACAGGCTAGTCTCCGCTCCACCTAAATAGCGATATAGCGGAATGCCCAAAAAATTGGCTCCGGCTTTAGCTACTGCTAAGGACACTCCCAGGATAGCGTTAGCCCCAAGCCGTGCTTTATTAGCCGTACCATCCAGCTCAATTAACCGCTGGTCAATAGATGTTTGCTCTAATGCAGACATGCCAATTATTTCCGGAGCAATCTCATCATTGACGTGGCCTACTGCCTTCAGGACGCCAAGTCCGTTGTATCTACTGTCGCCATCGCGAAGTTCCACGGCTTCGTGTTTACCGGTACTTGCCCCTGAAGGAACAGAAGCTACGCCAATTGTGCCGTCAATTAATCCTACTTCTACCTCTACGGTAGGATTACCGCGGGAATCGAGAATTTCCCTGCCCTTAATGCTTTCGATACTTGCCATTTCTACATCCACTCTAGCCTCAGCTAACTTGCTGTCATTATGAATTTCCTTATGTCATTGCGAGCGAAGCGAAGCAATCTCATGAGCTTCCCGCCCCTTAGCTAAGGAAACAGCCTTATCCACCGCCTCGGCAGCACTGTCAACCTTGATTATTGAATTGTCCCTTCGCCCGTTACGCGACAGTGACCAGGTGTTTAAGCCAATAACCGGAATGCTGCTCTTCAAGGCATAGGCAAGCTCACTGAGTGTTCCATAATTGCCTCCAATGGCAATCACTGCCTGAGCTGACTTCACTACCGCCATATTTCTGGCATAACCTACACCAGTGGCTATGGGGATGTCTACCCAGGGATTAGCCATATTCGGAGATTCTCCGGGCAAAATGCCCACTGTCAAGCCCCCCCCTTGATTTAGCTCCACGACATACCGCCTCCATTATGCCCCCCAAGCCACCACAGATTATAATGGCACCCTGTTGGGCTAATTGTTCGCCCACAGCTTCAGCCAACTTAGCTTCTCCTGCTGAGCAGGAAGAATCCCCAATAACAGCGATAATCATCTATAACTCAATTTAGGGATTATACCATAACTAATTGAACTTGCTCATCGCCGTTTCTATGTCCTGGGTAAGGAAGCACTCAATAGCTTCAGCCACTGTGGCAATCGCTGATTTAATCACTTCCTCCTCTTGGGGAGAAAAATCACCGAGCACATAATCGACTATAGCATCTTCGTTGTTCGATTTCTCCTCTACTTGAGGACGGCCAATGCCCACTCTGATTCGAGGAAAATCTTCGCTTCCCAGAGCGGAGACAATAGAGTTCATCCCCTTATGTCCTCCCGAACTACCACTGTGGCGCAGGCGAATTTTGCCCAAAGGCAAATCAAGGTCATCATAGATTATTAAAAGATCGCTTAAAGGAATGGTGTACTTGTTTGCTAGGCAACCTACTGCTTTACCGCTGAGGTTCACAAAGGTGTAGGGCTTAGCTAGCAATAGCTTATTGTCAAACACTTCACCACAGCCTATTCTAGCGCGGCACTGCCGTTGCTCAAATGGGATAGAATGACGCTTGGCGAAATAATTCAAGCAGTGAAAGCCAATATTATGGCGATTATGGGCATAAGCCCTGCCTGGATTGCCTAATCCGACAATGAGTTTCATGTGCTATATTATAAGCTAAAAAGAGTTATGTTTTGTCCTCGCTGGAAATCTAGATGAGAGAATACAACTATTGTCCGATTTGTGCTACGCCCCTCCAAACAGGAATGATCGAAGGGAAGGAAAGAAAATATTGCACTAAATGTGATTTTATTGATTACAAAAATCCTTTGCCTGTAGCGTTAGCGGTCGCGGTAAAAGATAAGAAGTTCCTGTTGATTAAAAGAGGAATACCACCCAAAAAGGGGATGTGGGGTTCTCCTTCAGGTTTTATTGAGAGTGGAGAGACATCAGAAGAGGCTTGTTTAAGAGAGTTAAAGGAAGAGACAGGGATGTCTGGAGAAATAGTGAAATTAATTAAAGTAATTAGAGTGGAGGATAAGGAAATTTATGGAGACATGCTGATAACGACATATTTAGTCAAGGTGAAGGATGGGAAGCTAGCTCCTTCTGAGGATGAGGTAGAGGATGCCAGATTCTTTGATATAGCTGAGTTGCCCGACTATTATGTCAGCTTTCTTAAAGATGTCATTGAAGAAATTCAAAATGAGGGAGTGTAAAGTAGGAAAAACATTGGATAATTTGCCTCATTCCGTTTCTTTGACAAGTCCTTTGATAGAACACACGACCTTGCTATGGATATTGATAGTGGAGGGGAAGGTAACTATAATAAATTATATTAAATATAATAATTTGGAGGGCAGACGATGACAGCAGCATGTGGTATAAATTGTGATGTATGCAAATTCAAGGAGGTGTGTGGTGGCTGCATGCCTGGAACAGATCCAAAGGCTCCAGAAAGACTAGCGAAGCTAAAGCAAATGCTAGGGATACCCTGCCCAATGCTCGAGTGCGCAGTAAAAAACAAAGTTGATTATTGTCTTGGATGCTCTAAATTCCCCTGTGATGTTGCTTATCAAGAGTATCCTTACAGTAAAAAGACGCTTGACATCTTAAAAAAGATGGCGGAAAAGAAATAACAACGCAGTCCCTTTTAGATTGGTAATGGGAGCACGCTTTATCTGAACTTTACGACATCTTGATTTAGCAACTGCAAAAACTCGGCTTCGCTGAGCGTCTTTACGCCTAATTTCTCCGCTTTAGCCAACTTAGAGCCAGGGTCGGCACCGACCACCACATAAGATGTCTTCTTGGTGACATCCGAGCCTGCTTTGCCACCCAGTGCCTTTATTTTGGCTTCTGCCTCGGAACGGGCGAAGGCTTCCAGTTTTCCCGTAATCACAAATTCTAACCCAGCTAAGGGCAGCTCTTTGTGCTTGGCCTCCTCGGATTTCTCCATCTCCAGCCTCACTCCAGCCCTTCTTAGCTTCTCAATGGTGCGTCTATTTCCTTCCTGCCTGAAGAAGGCTAAAATACTGTCGGCTATCTTCGGCCCAATGGATGGAATGGATAAAAGCTTCTCTCGGTCGGCTTTGGCTAATTCATCTATGCTGGTAAAGTTTTCCGCCAGTAATTCGGCATATTCTTCACCAACATGAAGAATTCCTAAAGCAAAGATAACTCGGGGCAAAAGCCTATTCTTGCTTCCTTCGATGGAGTTAAGAACATTGGAGACGCTCTTATCTGCCATCTTCTCTAAACCTAAAAGTTGCTCTCTAGTAAGATAATATAGGTCAGCTGCATCTTTGACTAAACCAGCTTCGAACAAAGCCTGACATAATTTTTCGCCCACGCCATCAATATCCATTGCCCCGCGGCTGACGAAGTGCTTAATCCTCTCCAGAGCTTGAGAGGGACAGGCAACGTTGGTACAGCGATGCATAGCCTCATCTTCAGGCTTTATCACCTCGGCGCCACATACTGGACAATGACTTGGCATATAAAAAATTTTCTCCTTACCAGTGCGGCGGCTGACTATAGAGCCCACGATTTCAGGGATAACCTCTCCTGCCCGCTGTATAGTGACCCAGTCCCCAAGGCGAATGTCTTTGCGGTGAATGTCCTCTTCATTATGTAGTGCCGCATGGCTGATGACTACCCCGCCTACTTGGGCTGGTTCTAAAATAGCATAAGGGTTAAGGCTTCCCGTCCTTCCCACATTTATGCCAATATCAATAAGACGCGTAGTGCCCTGAATGGCAGGGAACTTGTAGGCGATGGCCCATCTTGGCTCATGAGCCACATTGCCCAACTCTTGCTGAAGGGCGATAGGATTAACCTTTACCACCATCCCATCAGCTTCGTAAGGCAGGCTTTCCCGACTTTCTACCCAGTTATGATGACATTCCTCTGCCTCATCAATAGTGTGATACAAAGCAATATTAGGGTTTATCTTAAAGCCCAGTGACTTGAGCCACTGCATAATCTCCCAGTGGGTATCAGGCACTGCTTCCCCTTCCACCGGGCCCAATCCATAGATGAATATGTCCAGGGGGCGTCGAGCGGTGACATTAGAATCAAGCTGTCTTACCGAGCCAGCAGCAGCATTTCTGGGATTGGCAAAAAGGGGCAAGCTCTCCTTAGCTCTCTCGTCATTGAGCTTCTTAAAACCAGCCTTGGGAAGGTAAACTTCGCCTCTAACTTCAAATTTGGGAGGTGCCTCTTTGGGCACAGAAAGGGGGATACTCCTTATGGTTCTCAAGTTCTGAGTAATATTCTCACCTCGATAACCATCCCCTCGAGTTGCCCCAGTTACAAATAAACCATCGACATAGGTCAAAGCTACTGCTAGCCCATCAATCTTGGGCTCGCAAATAAGGTCAAAATGGCGCCCACCTAGAAGATTGCTTACCCTCTTATGCCAGGCTGCTAGCTCCTCATAAGAGAAGGCGTTAGCTAGGCTCAACAAGGGCTCACGATGCTCTACAATGCCAAAAGCCTCTACGGGAGGAGCGCCAATTCTTTGGGTAGGTGAATCGGGGGCGATAAGCTCAGGATACTCAGCCTCAAGACGCTTGAGCTCCTGCATCAATTCATCAAATTCGGCATCGCTAATTTCAGGACTATCCAGCACATAATAGCGGTAATTGTGATAGTTAATTACTTTCCTTAATTCTTCTATCCTTTGTGTGGCTTTATTTATGTCCTCCATAAAGCTAGCTCCTAGCTATAATTATAGCATAGTGAAGCTCCTCCACCTTAATGCTGTCCATAGAAAATTTAGTCTTTCCTCTCATTAAACCCATGATATTTGCTATAATCAAAGCAGGATATACAGATTCTTTATTTGTCACCCTGAGCGATAGCGAAGGGTCTAGATTCTTCGCGGAGCTTATCCTGAGCGAGATTCTTCGGTCGCTTCTCTCCCTCAGAATGACAAGGGGAGCGAAGGGCCCAGAATGACAGGTAGGGGTTGCTAAACGACCGCTTATACAGGAATTTATGAATGAGATAAAGTACAAGCCAATCGGAGTCATCCATTCTCCGTTCAAAGAACCTAAAGGAACACCGATACAACCTGCAGGTGCTGAGGGTATTGCTGGAACAGTGGAGGTATTTCCAGAATATGTTGAAGGCTTAAAAGATATCGAAGGCTTTTCCCACCTCATTTTGATATACTACTTTCATCTATCCCAAGGCTCTTCTTTAACAGCAAAGCCGTATATGGATGATGAAGCGCACGGAGTCTTTGCAATGCGCGGTCCAAGCAGGCCGAATCCGATTGGCATCTCGGTAGTACGTCTTGTCAAGGTTGAAGGGAACATACTTCGTATTCAGGATGTAGACATGGTAGAAGGGACTCTCCTTTTGGATATCAAACCTTATGTGCCAGAATTCGACATAAGAGAAGTAGAGAAGACAGGATGGCTTGAGAGGAATGTACATAAACTTTCGGCATCGAAAGACGATGGAAGGTTCGCAAAAAGGAGGATATAAATATGGCTACTAAACCAATTGTAATTAGGTTCTTCGCCCCAGTCGTCGATGTTACTGTCAATGCTCTAATGAGTGCTATTGACCAAAGAATGAAGCAAGGAGTAAGGGATTTCATCATCCTTATCTCCTCACCTGGCGGCTCTGTTATTCACGGCTTGAGCGCATACAATTATCTGAAGGGATTGCCTGCCACAATAACTACACACAATTTTGGCAGCGTGGATTCCATAGGCATCGTCTTATATTGCGCCGGTTCGAAAAGGCTATCAGTGCCTCAGGCGAGATTCGTACTTCATGGTGTCAATGCCCAATTTGCGGGGAACCAGAGCTTAGAAGAAAAACAACTAGAGGAAAGGTTAAAAGGATTGAGGATTGACATTGAAAACATCGCAAAAGTAATCGCGGCGAACACAGGTAAAAAGGTGGAAGATGTGACAGATGCCATGCTTGAAAGGACAACTTTGAACCCAGAGGAAGCAAAATCCTGGGGCTTGGTGAATGAAATCAAATCCCAGTTATTTGAAGCGGGAAGCGAGGTAATCTCCATACAAGCTCAGCAGCAACCGCAGAAACCTGTACAGGTTCGGCAGCAACAGAAACCATAACATAGCCTAGCAACGTGTATTGACCACGCGGGATTCTGGATAAACACGACCCGCTATTTGGCTCAGCGAGCTAGCGAGTCATGAATTGAGGCGAAAGGAGGTACGTATGCCAAATAGAGATACAACCGTAGAACGAGAAGTCACCTTCCTATACACGATCGGAGAGAAGCACCGGGCAGCAGTGACCACCATTGATGTTTTCATCCCTGCCTTCAATGAAGAAAGCTGTATTGAGGGTGTGCTGCACGATGTGATAATGTCGAGGCAAGGTGACTGGTTTGAAATCCAGAATGTCTATGTGCTATCGGATGCGTCGACAGATCAAACGGATAATATTGTGCAACGGGTTGCCATGAGAGACCACAGGGTAAAGCTGATCAGGAAATCAGAGAGGAAAGGCAAGCAGAACTCGATAAATCTGGCGTTCTCAGTCACCAGTGCGGACATCGTTGTTTTTATTGATGCCGATGTCAAGTTAGCGAATGAACATAGCATCGCCAAGCTGGTACAACACTTTCGTGATGGTAAGGCTGCATTGGTTCAGGGAGGCCTTGTCCGTCCCCACCCAGGCTTCACCCTCAATCCGCCGAAGCAGGCGGCATATTTCGACTGGATATTAGTAGATAAGATCAGAAGGAGAAAAGATATCTCATGGTGGAGCATAGATGGGCGGGTAATGGCTTTATCAAGAGACTTCTACCAACAGCTTGCTTTGCCATCCTCTCTCGCCGACGACCAGTTTATCTTCTATTCCTGCGTTCAGCAAGGTCGCAAGTTTGTATGGGCTGACGACGCTATATTCTATTATGGACCATCTGAGTCGATTGCGGACTTCAGCCACCAGTGGAGCAGATACTTCTTCTACACCAATAAGTCGCGTCAATACTTCAGCAAAGAATTGATAGACGGAGATATGAGTGTTCCCTGTCTGCGGCGAACGATCATGTCGAGTCTTTCTCATCATCCCCTCTGCGGACTGATATGGGTCTTGTGCTATGCAATAAGTAAGATTGAATTCGTGATCGGGCATGATTTTGAGGCATATGGAAGCGGTTTTTTCTGGACGAAGTCCAGACCCCTGAAAATCCAGAGTAAAGATGTTACTGGTGCAAAAGCGCCAGGAAATCCAAGGCAAAGCGGGAAGGAAGCATAAATGGTCTTCAGAT
>CAZEQL010000002.1:0-60637 GCA_964514415.1 uncultured Dehalococcoidales bacterium | reverse complement strand
GTGACCCTTAAATTTTTACTCATCTCTGTCGTGATTTATTTCGGTATTGCCGCTGGGCTAATCCTAAGTGACAAACCTAAGAAGCTAACTCCAGATGAGAGCGGCCCGGCCTTTGAAGAGTTGTTTATCGATTACACAAACCTGCCCCAACTGAAAACCTTTGCTGCTAGAGATGGCAAACAATTAGCGTATCGGCACTATCCAGCTCAATCAGATAAGGTGATCATCCTGTTACACGGCTCAGGTTGGCATAGCCAGTATTTCCTACCTTTAGCCGAGTTCATTAGCTCTGAGGGTCTAGCTCAGGTATACACTCCAGATTTACGGGGACATGGACGTACTCCCGAGAGACGAGGCGATGTGGACTACATCGGCCAATTGGAAGATGATTTGGCGGATCTTATCGCCATGATTCGAAAGGATAATCCAAACGCAATGCTGATTGTGGGCGGCCATTCATCTGGAGGTGGTCTGGCTATACGCTTTGCGGGAAGCCGATACGGGCAGCAAGCCGACGCCTACTTGCTGCTGACTCCCTACCTCACATATAAAGGACCTACGATACGTTCCAACTCGGGCGGGTGGGCGCGTCCCTACACTCGGCGCATCGCTGGGCTGGTCATGTTAAATAATGTGGGAATTCGTTGGTTTAATGATCTGACTGTCATTCAGTTCAACATGCCGGAAGAAGCCCGTGATGGGACCGAAACCCTGTCGTACTCTTATCGACTCAACACGGCCTACGCCCCTCGTAACTATAAGAAAGATCTCAGGGCCATAACGCAACCATTGTTGGTTGTCGCCGGCACAGCAGACGAATCCTTCATCGTTGATCAATATGAACCAGTGATTTCTCAATACACAGAAGTTCAGGTGAGGCTGCTGCAAGGCGTAACGCACATGGGCGTGGTTGTTGGTGCTGAAGTCCGACCCGTTGTCAAGGAATGGCTGGAAGGTCTTGGCAAACTATGAACCCTGCCAGCAGAACCTTGCTTAAAGTAGAAGTAGAGGATGCTATAGCCGCAGACCAAACATTTCATATGCTGATGGGCGATGAAGTTCTACCTCGCAAAATATTCATCCAAACCCACGCTCAAGCCGTGAGGAACCTGGATATCTAGCTGATAGCTATCAGCTGTTACTTGCCAGATATATCTTTCGTTCTAATATATATTTCTCCACCTCCTCAGTCACCAAGTAACGAATGGATAGCCCCTGAGCTAACCTCCTGCGAATTTCCGAGGAGCTGATTCCAATTACAGGTGTATCAAGTTGAATAATGTCATCCACCACCCCGGGTATGGCCTCCTCCAAGGATTTTAAATCCGAACTCAAGGCTGGAAAGCCTTTCCCACATCTGGGGGCAACCACTAAACGGCATACTTGAACCAATTTATTCGGTTCCTTCCATAAAGACAAGTCCCCCAAAACATCATGACCAAGAATAAAGAAAAACCTTGCTTCCCCACCCATCTGTTTTTGAAGCATCATAATGGTATCCACAGTATAAGATGGACCGGACCGCTCCACCTCCAGAGGACAAAGCTTAAAATACGGATTAGTAGAGATAGCGCGGCGCACCATTTCTGCGCGGTGAATTGCTGGAGTAACGGCACGGTCAACTTTAAGCCATGGCTGCCCTGCAGGAACGAAGAGGACTTCACTGAGACTCAACTTTATTCTTGCTTCCTCAGCTATGATGAGATGGCCTAAATGGATAGGATCAAATGTGCCACCGAGAACGCCTATATTCATCGTCTTTTAAGCCTGATAAATCAGGCAACTACACTTTTTTAGGCCTGGGACGGAATACCGCTATTTGAGGTGGTAATACTGTTCCCTTATCCTGGCTCGCTCGCCCAACCATTTCCATAGCTTTACAAGCCAATTCCATTACACCCTGGCCACTAACCGCTGAAATATAAAAAATGGGCACTTCGAGCTTACTAAGAGCTTGCTTGATATCAGGCAAGCGATCTTGAACCTGCGGCAAGTCTACCTTATTTACCACCACAATTTTAGACTTCCGCAGCAAATCACTCTTATATAGAGCTAGCTCTTCGTTTAATTTACTTAGGTCATCGACAGCCGTTGGCGAAGTGCCATCTAATAAATAAATCAGCAACTTAGCTCTTTCTATATGGCGTAAAAACTCATTCCCCATACCCTTCCCAGCATGAGCACCTTCAACAAGCCCGGGTATTTCAGCAATAATAAAATCTCGCTTGCTACTCTGAATAACCCCCAAAAGCGGCTGACGTGTAGTGAATGGATAACTAGCTATTTGAGGGCTAGCCCCTGATATAGCAGATAATAAGCTGGACTTACCCGAGTTTGGATAGCCAATAATACACATATCAGTGATAAGTTTTAACTCAAGGAGAATATGCTGCTTTTCGCCTGATTCTCCTTTGCTAGCTATCTCCGGGGCCTGATTTATCGCTGTAGCAAAGTGAACATTACCTAATCCGCCACGACCACCCTTCACCACCAAAACTTTTTGCTTCGCCGCAGTCAAATCAGCTATAAGCACCTCATTTCCCGCTTCAGTTGTAACAAAAACCATAGTTCCCACAGGCACTAAAATGGTTAAATCCTCTCCCTTCTTACCATGCTTCCGCCAGCTACCGCCCTGATTGCCATTCTCGGCTACAAATTTCTTCCTTTGCTTCACCAACCCTAAATCATCCACATTAGGGCCAGACATAATAACCACGTTCCCACCATCCCCACCATCCCCACCATTGGGTCCACCAAAAGGAATATACTTCTCCCGACGAAAACTAACTAAGCCATCTCCACCACCACCCCCACGAGCTATAAATTCCAATTTATCAATCATTTAAAAATAAATTTAGCTATATAATTATATCTATTAAGGATTATTATAATATATCTAATAAACTTTATTTAATAGATATATTACTTTAATAATCATAGTCATAATAGGAGTTAATAAAGGGAGATGGAGCACTTAAAATAGGTATGGTGATTATTAGTATTAAAGTTATCACTTAAGCGAGGTTATTAACATTTTGTTTATAAAGTAACATTATTTTCCTACAAGTTTTTATCCTATTCTGCGGAAGATTCATCTGGATTAAGTTTTCTTTTGATTTCCAGAATCTGGTGGCGTAGTTGTGCGTTGATATTTATTTCATTAGATATTTTTTTATAGCCGTGAAGTATTGTTGCGTGATTTCTATTACCCAACTCTTTAGCAATCTCAGCGAAAGAGCGGTGGGTTTTTTCTCGCATAAGATACATGGTGATTTGGCGCGCTACTACTAAATTTTTGGTTCTCTGTTTGCCAATTAATTCTTCAGGAGAGAGGTTAAAATAATCAGCCACTATGTGTATTATTGGCTTTTTATTTTCCTTACCGCCGATGTTTGTTAACAGGTTATTAACCATTTGTGGGGAGATGTTGGTTCCACTCAGCTTAGCTTGAGCTGATAGATAGGTCAAAGCACCTTCAAGCTGACGGACATTTTGGTGTACTTTTTTCGCTAAGAGCTGTGATGAATCATCTGGGATTGGCGGCATCGATCCCCTTGCTTTGGCTCGTAAAATAGCCAGGCGTGTTTTAAAAGCGGGTGGCTCAATGGATACAGTAAGGCCACATTCGAGGAGTGATCTTAATTTGTTGCTAAGCAGAGGCATATCTTTGGGAGAATGGTCAGCGGCAAGGACAATTTGGCAATTATTGTTATATAGTTCACTGAAGATATGGAGGAAACATTGTTGAGTTTGCTTTTTATCACTTATGAAGCGCATATCGTCAAACAGGAGCATCTGAAGAGACTTAAATTTGTTTCGGAAATCTTCAACTTGCTTTTGCCTCACAGCCAGGATAAAGGCATTGGTAAATTGTTCCCCATTAGTATAGACCACCCGAAGTCCATTGCTTTCTGCTACATGCCCGATGGCATGTAGCAGATGAGTCTTACCTTGGCCAACGCTGCTGTGAATGAAAAGGGGATTATAAGTGTGTCCTTGGTTTTCAGTTACTTCTACAGCGGCAGCATAAGCTAAACGATTACAGCCACCAACAACAAAGCTATCAAGGGTATACTTTGGATTAAATTTATTCCGTGTAGCTTTGCTGCTCGTTCCTCCATCAGTTTGATGGGCGTAGACCAGAGGACTAGCTTGCAATTGGTCTTGGTTGTGAACGACAAATTGGACGGCAACATCTCCCTCTATGATGTTGGCTAAAGTTTTTTTTACTAGAGAATGAAGGCGATTGGACAGCCATTCAGCCACAAAAGTGTTGGGAACACTAACTACAAGGATATTATCGTGGTAGCTTATGCCGCGGCTATTGCTAAGCCAAGTAACATAATTTGCCTTGCTGACCTGGATCTGGAGTTCGCCTAAGGCTCTTTTCCAAATCTCTTTTGCCGATTCCAATTTCACCCCCGCAAATTAGATTGTATTGGTTAACCCCAAAGACAGCAGAAAAGGGCACTACAAGGAGGTCAAGAATTTCAGAGGTACTGTTTGGTATACTATCAAGTTATCTTGAACCTCTTCTAGGCAAGCTTTGACATAATGAAAGAAATTATCGAAAATAGTTAATGTGAAACTGCGCATTGTTTTTATGGGAACTCCTCAGTTTGCTGTACCTACATTGGTGTCCTTACTTCACAGTCTATATCACGTGGTTGCTGTGTATACTCGGCCTGATAAACCAGTTGGCAGGAGTCAGCAAATTGTTTGGTCTCCGGTAAAAACGCTGGCTGTAGAACATAACATCCCGGTCATTCAACCAAAGACCCTTAAATCGGCGGAAGCGGTGGGGGAATTGGCCAGCTTTAATCCAGAGCTAATCGTAGTGGCGGCTTTTAGTTATATTCTCCCTCCAGAGGTCTTATCTTTACCAAAGTTCGGTTGCCTTAATGTTCACCCTTCATTATTGCCCAGGCAGCGAGGGCCCTCTCCAGTGGTTAATACTCTTCTTTTAGGGGACGAATTTACTGGCGTCACTATCATGTTAATAAATGCTCTCCTTGACAGCGGGCCTATTTTAGTTCAACGAAGAGTGGCTATCTCTCCTAATGATACCGCTGGAGCGCTCACCGCTAAATTGGCAGAAATAGGAGCTCAACTTTTGACGGGAATCCTGCCTCTATGGATTGATGGCAGGATAGAACCACAACCCCAGGACGAGGCTCGGGCTACTTATAGTAAGTTGATAACCAAAAGAGATGGCGAGGTGGATTGGCATCTCTCGGCAGTAAAGCTCTGGCGTTGGGTAAAGGCTTACAATCCCTGGCCAGGTTGCTACACTTGGTGGCAGGGTAAACGGCTCAAAATTCATGAAGCTATTCCCCTTAATGGAGCAGAAAATAGTAAAGTCGGGAAGGTGGTAGCTTTGCCCCGGTCAGCCCCAACCACAGTAGGAGTGATGACTGGGGAGGGAATTTTGGGGCTTTGTCGAGTTCAGGTGGAGGGAAAGCGGGAGATGTCGATGGAAGATTTTGTTCGAGGGAAAACAGACTTTATTGGTTCTATATTGGGGCGAAGGTAGTTTGTCTTGCTTGCTAAATGCCAGCATTGTGGTAAGGAATCTCGTGTTATTTCCCAGGCATTGGGGGTATGTCTCGATTGTATTCGGCAGGACTTTGCTGCAATTTTGCCCAGGATAGAAGAAGCTCATACTAAAGCTAGAAGGCTATTTAACCTTCCCGTTCATCCCCCTAAAAGCGAAACGGGGCCACAATGCCATATTTGTGTCAATGAATGTCGTTTGCCACCAGGAGGTAGAAGCTATTGTGGCTTGCGCTACAGTGAAGGAGGCAAGCTCAAGGGTGTTACGGCAGATAAAGCCAACGTCAGTTGGTATTACGATCCCTTGCCCACCAACTGCGTGGCAGATTGGGTTTGTCCTGGTGGCACGGGAGCTGGCTATCCCCAATTTGCTTATCGCAATGGCCCAGAATATGGCTACAAGAACTTGGCTGTTTTCTACCAGGCTTGCTCGTTCGATTGCTTATTTTGCCAGAATTGGCACTTCCGTAGCCAAGCATTACAGGAAAGCAAGGTTACTGCCTCAACGCTGATTGATGCTGTTGATGACCAA
This sequence comes from uncultured Dehalococcoidales bacterium, assembly GCA_964514415.1. Classification (GTDB taxonomy): domain Bacteria; phylum Chloroflexota; class Dehalococcoidia; order GIF9; family AB-539-J10; genus CAZEQL01. The sequence goes on along the minus strand of CAZEQL010000002.1, from coordinate 54,552 downwards.
ACCTCATGCATTTGTTACTTTGGTGGCGACCCCACGCCTCAACTGCCTCATTCAATTCGTGTGGCGCGATTGGCGCGGCAACGGAATAAGGGCAGGATTCTCCGCGTTTGCTGGGAGACTAATGGCTCTATGCACCCTGCTCTATTAAGACAGGCAGCCAAAATTGCCTCGGATTCTGGCGGTTGTATCAAGTTCGACCTAAAGGCCTGGGATGAAGGGTTACACATTGCCCTTTGTGGCGTAAGCAATAGAAGAACCCTGGAAAATTTCCAGCTTTTAGCCGAATATGCTCGTAGGAGGCCCTCTCCTCCCTTTTTAATAGCCAGCACCTTATTAGTGCCGGGATACGTAGATAAACAAGAAGTTTCCCAGATTGCTGGGTTTATTTCTTCTCTTAATTCAGATATCCCTTACTCCCTTCTAGCTTTTCACCCCCAATTCATGATGCGTGACTTGCCTACCACCTCAAGGAGCCACGCCGAGGAATGCCTGGAGGCAGCAAAGGCGCAAGGACTAAAAAGGGTAAGGATTGGTAATGTCCGTCTTCTGGGGAACGATTACTGACCTTGTGATTGCAAAGCTTAGGCGCTCAATACAATGATACGTCTGATGGATGCGAGACGTATGGTAGCATTGACAGCCACTATAGCAAGTAGTAGAGTCCCACAAGGTGGAGGAGGTTAAGCTATCCTAAGGTTCGTCTGGATGGACGCTAGCTGTAGGTGACAGTGTGCGTTAGTATGTTCTATGCACAAAGCACATTCCGGAAATGGGGGTTGGCAGTAGTCCATCTGCGGTTCAGGTTCAACTTTATTTCGCCGTGTGTGGCGCTCAAAGTATAAAATGCTTTGGAATACGAAGGGAATAGCCAAAATTCGACTGATGTTATCAATGGGTGAAGAACAAAGTTAAAGCTAAAACAAGCGGTGCGAAAAGAACTAATCTTTGAAAGGGAATTGAAACTGGAGTTTTCTACGGGTCACGAATAATGAGGCGTGCTATGTAAAGTGCGAAGCACGAAATACGAGTCGCATTTGGAGTAAAGGAAGGGTTCTATTATGGAGACGGTCCATCAAGAGTTTCTCCTTGTTCTGGTTATGCTTGTTGCTGGCATAATCAGCGGGAGAATAGCCAAGGTCATCCGTCTTCCTGATGTCGTACTATATCTTCTGTGCGGGATACTGCTTGGGAAAAGTGGCTTGGGGTGGATTGTACTCCAGCCGGAATCACTGACCAATCAACTTGTTGTTGTCTTTGGAACGGCATTCATTCTTTTTTACGGGGGCCTTTCTCTTGACTTAAAGGAACTCAGAAAGACAGGAGTGAGCATTTTCCTCCTTGCTACAGTCGGGGTTTTACTTACCGCTGCTGCGATCGGAGGTACATTTGCTTTAATAGAAGTTGGCCCCATTCTGTATGGCTTGCTACTTGGAGCTGTCATCGCACCCACCGATCCTGCCACGCTGATCCCCATTTTTGACAAAGTAAAGATTCGGGCACGGTTGAAAACTCTCATTGAAGGGGAGGCCGGTTTTAATGATCCTTTTGGAGCCGTGCTTGTTTTTCTGCTCTTACAGCAGATCAACCAGGTGAATTCGAATGCCCTCGGCATTGCGAAATTTCTTGGGCTGCAAATACTTGGCAGTATCATCCTTGGCCTGCTTGTTGGCTTGCTTATTGCTCTCCTTATCAATAAACGATGGGAGCACCTGATAGATGAGTTCACTCCGCTGGCGATACTCATTGCAGTCCTTGGAGGGTTCTATTTTGCAGATCAAATGAACGAGAGTGGGTATCTCGCCGTCTTCGTTGCCGGGATAGTGGTAGGGAATATGAGACATTTTAGACTGAGCATTCAACACAAGTATCTGGTTGAAACTCATACGCTCTCTCATTCTATCTTTCAAATTATGAAAATGTTTATCTTCATTCTACTGGGCTCACATATCGATATCGCCGGCTTAACACAGGATATTTATGGTGCTGCCATAATTACGCTTGTGCTGGTCTTTGCCATCAGACCTTTGGTGGCTGTTATTTGCTTGAAAATCTTTAAGAAACCACACTGGTCGTGGAAGGAGACCGCATTTGTCGCCTGGACACGGGAAACTGGGGTCATGCCGGCTGCGCTGGCTAGCCTTTTGCTAACGCAACATGTGGAATATGCCAGTTTCATCGTGCATGCCACATGTGTAGCTATTCTATTTACGTTACTGGCCCAGGCGAGCACTGCGGGATACCTCGCCAAGAAACTGGAACTTGTTGAATGAGAAGCCGAAACCCAGGGTCTTCAAGACAAAGCCTTCTGCTTTGCAGAAGAGCAACGCAATGAATTCTTTTACCGAAATCCCCACTACCCGAATGATGGCCCTCACGGTCCCAGGATCTAGCTCTCAATGTCTGGGAACAGTAACAGGCTTTCGCCCTGGGCATCTAAGCCTTACATGGGCACCTTTAGCCCGAGCCACATAGTAACCAAGCCCTTCCAAAGCTTTTATGCATTTATCTCCAGAGACTATCGGCAGCTTTGGCATCAGGCAGCCACTTCAATTTGCTCAATAGAGTATTCGCCGCTTGGTCTCTATCCTTCTTCTTCCATGCACTCAAGGCATAGCACTGCTGCTTCTTTGATGTTGGCTAATGCCTCTTCCACCGTCTTGCCCTGGGAAATGCAACCAGGAAGGATGGGCACTTCAGCCACAATGTATTCAGCTTCTCCAGGCATAAGAACTACCGGCAACTTCATAACTAAAGTCTAGACTGCCCCTCATTGAGAGGCAACTCTCTGATTCTTATCTCTATCCCCTTACCTCTTTAAGTGAATGAGGCTGTTTAACTTTGATTTCCCGTTCAATTTTTGGGTATTTTGGAAGCACATCACCTCCGAATTTTGTAGTTGCCTGCTATATCAGGCATAAGCGCCCAATAAATTAGGCAACTACATTTTTAAACAGCACCTAGATATGCGTAGTCAAGCATATTTGATCGCACTTTTTGACGCGTTGTTTGACTTTTGGGTAGGGCAGCATAGATGCTCTCGGCAGAGGATATCGAGCAGCTAGGGTTAAATAAATTAGTTGGGGCGAGAGGATTTGAACCTCCGGCCTCAATATCTAAGAGATATACCCATCCCTGATAAGGAGTTCGGCGACAAGAACTGCTCCTTTGGCGGCTCCCATCTTGGTGTTGTGGGATACCAGGACATATTTGATGCCGTTTTCTAAAGCAGTATCCTTTCTGATTCTGCCGACCACGGTGGCCATGCCATCTTCAGCATCGCGATCAAGCCGCGGCTGGGGTCTGAATGGGTCTTCCCGCACGATTATCATGTGCTCAGGTGCTGACGGCAGCCCGGTTTCACCACTGAACTCTCTCATCGCCCTTGCCACGTCCTCTAGCGCGCACGCTTTTTGGGTAGAGACGAAGACCGATTCTGTGTGTCCTTCTCGTACGTTAACACGAGTACAGGTGCAGCTTACGTCGAATTTTGCTGGACTGATCAAAGCGCCGGCAAAAATGCCCAGAATTTTCTGTGTTTCCCGCTGCGCCTTTTCCTCTTCTCCGGGAATGTAAGGAATGACGTTGTCCAGAATATCGAGCCCTAACACTCCGGGGCTTCGGCCTGCGCCTGACATAGCTTGCAGCGAAGTCATTATGACGGCATTCAGGCCAAAGGCTTCATAGATTGGTTTTAGTGATATTACCAATCCCGCGGTGGTGCAGTTGGGAATGGGGGTGATGAAGCCCTTCCATCCCCGTGATTTTCTCTGGACACCGATTAATTTGGCGTGCTCAGAGTTTATGCCCGGGATTAGAATGGGCACGTCGTCATTGTAGCGAAAGGCCGAAGCGGTGCTTATAACCGGTTTGTCCACGGCAAATTTCGGTTCCAGAATCTTCGCTGCGTCGGACTCTATGGCGGAAAAGATGATATCTATGGCGGAGATATCCATTTCGGCGGCATTCTGGACTGGCATTTCCATAACCTCTTCTACCGGGGGCTCCTCACAGAACCAGTGCAGGGCTCCTGATGAGGCATCGGTTATCGCCTCTTTATAGCTGCGTCCGGCTGACCTTTGGGAGGCAGCCAGTGCTGCGATTTTAATCCAGGGATGGTCTTTCAGTGCTACGAGAAATTGCTGTCCAACAATACCCGTGGCTCCCACGATTGCTACTTTTACCATAGTCACATCTCCTCACAAAAACTAAAGAAACAGTTAAGTATAGCAAGTTTTAGCATCTAATTTATAGATTGCAAGGTCTACTGCTCGCACAACCCGGAGTTTCGCTGGATGCGGTTTGTGGCTGTGGCTACTCCACCCCCGATTTGCCACCATACAGACGTTTTTTCCAGTGCACACGAGCGCCAACTAGTCGGCGCGAAGCGGCATAGAGACAGGCTAGAAAAAGGAATGAGAATCCGAGCGGATGTAGTAAAGCTGAAACAATTGGCCCTTTGAAATGCTTGGCTGCCATTCGGCGCATAGCTAGTATCATTACTACCTGGAGAGTAACCAGAAGCTGCCAAGCTGTGGAAGAAGCTGCCACAAATAGTGCCTTCCAAAGCCAGTAGAACGGGGCTAAAAAGAAAATATAGCCAGCTATCATCAATCCAAACAGTGCTACTGCGGATAATGCTGTCACTGAGTAAATCCACTTGATAAATCCCTCCCACATCGCGCTCAAGCTGTGGTACATATGACATGAGACCACTGACGACAGGTCAACTGCTACATGCCGGCCACCATGCCGATGTACTTCAACCCCTATCCAGACATCTTCCAGTATTCTCGACTTTACAGCTCTGTGTCCCCCAATTCGCCAGTATTCCTCCCTAGGAAAGAGGAGGAACTGACCTATAGCCAGCGATGGTTTCGGGTTTTTGCATTGTTGAAGCCACCATAGTGGCAACCAGCTCAGGATAATAAAGTACAGTATGGGGATGGCTACCTTCTCGGGGAAGGAAGCGGCAAGCTGGCGAGGAAATCCGGAGAGCAGAGAGCACCTGCGCTCCAGCGCCAGGGAAAGTATGCTGCGTAGCATATGGGAAGCATGTGTGGTATCAGCATCAACAAACAATAACCAGGAGCCATGGGCCTTCTCAGCAAGTTGATAACAGGCGAATGGCTTCCCGGCCCAGCCTAGGGGCAGAGGCTTGCCTCTGACCAGTTGAATACGGTCATCCGTGGCTGCTATTCGCTCCACAAGATTAGCTGTGTTATCTGAGGAGCTATCGTCCAGTACTAAAATCTCCAGATTGGGGTAGTCCTGTTTCTGTAGAGACTTCAAGCAGTTCTCAATATTTGCTTCCTCGTCTCTGGCAGGAATAAGAACCGAGATAAGAGGAGCTGGATCAGGTAGCTTACTATCTATGCGCGGCGTCTTGAGAGCTCTCAAATTAAATACAAGATTAAGCCCAAATATAGCCAAACCGATGGTTATTATTACCTGGTACACCATGCGCTTATTGCCATTATGGCCAACTTAAGTTTTATGTCTCCTTGACTGAAGCCAACTGATGAGTCTCACTTTACATTTAGGAATAGTTTTTAGCTCGAAATGGTGCTTTGCTGCTAATATTACCAGCACGCTTAGCACGAATAACAATTCCCAGTAGCTTGCTCCGGTAGTTGCCAAATAGACCAGTGAGCCTGTTGGGCCGAGCATGACCGTCCAAGCGGCAGTTTCTATAAAAAGAAAACCTAAGAACATAAAGACAGCAAAGGTAATAAGCAGCTCATGTTGAGGCAGCGCCAACAGCACCCCAAAAGTAATGGCTACCGACTTGCCACCTCTAAAGTGAAGTAGTGGAGAGAAGGCACTTCCCAATATCGCACTCACTGCTACTATCATAACTGTTACTTCGGGTAACCCAAAGAGTGGGTGTGCCAGAGCTACAAAAGGCGTACCTTTTGCTATGTCCAGAATTACGGCAAGGCACCCCGATTTGCGACCTCCAGCTCGGAAGACATTAGCTGCCCCTGGATTACCATCTCCGTAATTCCTGATGTCTTTGCCCAGGAGCCATCGCCCGATCCATAGCGAGAAAGGACAAGCCCCAAGGCAAAAAGCGGACACAGCCAATGATATCGAATAAAACACTTCCATTGTGCAATGCTCAGGACTGTGTTAGTAACTGATACCTCGCTTTGCTAGGTATAGAATATGGCATAGCCTGATTGATGTCAAGATTAGAAAGATATGCGCCAAAAGTGCTCCACCAAGCTGGAGAAAGGACGAAACAGTGGAGAGGACGTTTGGCCTCAGCGCTAAGAATATGTCGAATATTGTGTTATAGCTAGCACATAAATGAAATAGCGTAGAGTTACATGGGCGCTTCTAGCAGAGAGTGTCAATTAGCGCTGTTTAAATAAACTAATCGGGGCGAGAGGATTTGAACCTCCGACCTCAGCGTCCCGAACGCTGCGCGCTACCTACTGCGCTACGCCCCGTTTGTCTTAGCTATTATAAAATGCTTTAATTACAATTTACAAACTTGCGGATTAGCGGCGAAGGCTGATGAAGTATTGCGTTTTGATAATTGATGGGGCAGCGGGCTGGCCGTTGCCTGAACATGGTGGGAAGACCTGTCTTGAGCTGGCATACACTCCAAACCTGGATGCTATGGCACAGGAAGGAATTGTGGGACTTGTCCGCACTGTTCCCCTCGGGATGGAGCCTAGCAGTGCCTGCGCCTGTATGTCAATTCTGGGATACGACCCAAAGGTTTATTATCGGGGCAGGAGCGCCATCGAGGCCAGGAGCATGGGCATTCCCATTAGTGAGGGAGAGGTCGTTTTCCGCTGTAATTTAGTGGCTGTTCGCGATGGAAAGATGTGGAGCTATAGTGCTGGGCATATCAGCACCAGTGAAGCTCAGTCTCTTATTGCTGCTCTAAATGAGAAGCTTGGCAGCGATAAGGTGCACTTTTACCCCGGCGTCAGCTATAGACATGTATGCAAGATAAAAGGGAGGGAGGACACCCTTCTGGCTGTCTGCACTCCTCCGCATGATATCCCTGGCAAACCCTTTCAGGAATTTCTTCCTCATGGTTCAGGAAGTGACCTGTTGAGAGACCTCATGGTGCGCTCGGATGGCGTGCTTCGGGAGCATCCTGTAAACGTGGAGCGTATGTCTCGCGGCAATATTCCAGCTACAATGATATGGCTTTTCTGGGGCAGTGGTAAAATACCTGATATGCCAGCATTTAAGGAAATTTATGGTCTTGACACTGTCGTGACATCTGGAGTTGATATTTTGCGAGGCTTAGCCAAAATGATAGGGGCAGAAATATTATATGTCCCTGGTGTAACTGATGGTTCAGACAATGATTATGCTGCACAGGCGGTCGGAGCCTTGGGATCGCTTGAAGAACAGGATTTGGTAGTTATTCATGTGGAAGCACCGGATGAGGCTGGTCATGCTGGTTCCATTGGTGACAAAATGAGGGCCATCCAGGAGATAGACAAAGAGGTGGTGAGCCAACTCCGTACCTGGGATAAAGATGAGCTTCGAGTGTTAATTATGCCTGACCATCCCACGCCAATTGAGGTTCAGACTCATACTGATGAGCCAGTTCCATTTGTGCTGTGGGGTCCAGGGTTTATATCTAGCGGGGCGAAGAAGTTTACCGAGGCTGAGGCTGAAAAAACGGGCGTTTTCATTGAGGAAGGGCATACTCTTGTGAGCAGGCTGATAAAGTAAAAGTAAGTAGTGGGGGAGATATGGCACTGATAGTTCAAAAATATGGTGGCAGCTCAGTTGCGGATAGTGAGAAAATCAAAAGTGTAGCTCGCCGCGTAGCCAGAGCTAAGGACGAAGGAAATCAAGTGGTAGTTGTTGTCTCAGCAATGGGGGATACCACTGATGAACTTATCAAAACGGCTTATCAAATTAGTGAACAGCCGAAAGAGCGAGAGCTTGATGTTCTACTTTCTACTGGTGAGCTAATTTCCAGTACTCTTTTGGCCATGGCTCTGGAAAATTTGGGCTACAAGGCAGTCAGTCTTACCGGTGCTCAAGCGGGCATCCAAACTGATTCTAGCTATAGTCGAGCTCGGATTCTTCGTGTTGGCCCTGAGCGCATTGTCAATGAATTGGAGGAAGGTAATATCGTTATTGTAGCTGGATTTCAAGGCGTTACTCAAGATATGGATATTACTACCTTGGGCCGAGGTGGTTCTGATACTACAGCAGTTGCCATTGCTGCCAGCTTGGGTGCTGAGATATGCCAAATCTACACTGATGTTGAGGGTGTCTATACTGCTGACCCTCGAGTTGTTCCTGAAGCGCGCAAATTAAAGGAGATCGGCTATGAAGAAATGCTGGAATTGGCTAGTTATGGAGCCAAGGTAATACATTCCAGAGCGGTAGAGCTAGGCGAGTTGTATAATGTGCCTATTCTGGTGGCTTCCAGTTTTAGCGACAGCGAGGGGACTATCATTTGCAAGGAGGCATCTATGGAAGTAAAAAATAAGGTTAGGGGCGTTGCCCTGGATACCAATGTAGCTAAAATCACTATTATTGGTGTTCCTGACCATCCTGGTATCTCTGCAGCAATCTTTGAGCCTCTGGCAAGAGCTAATATAAGTGTAGATACCATTGTCCAGAATGCCAGCGTTGAGAATATCACTGACCTTACCTTTACAGTAGCTCGAAATGAATTAACTAAAGCGATGTCCATTGTGGAGCCTGTGGCTAAATCTGTGGGGGGCAAGCAATGTATCATTGACTCCAGGTTAGCGAAGGTTAGCATTGTAGGTACAGGCATGCAAGACACGCCGGGCTATGCTGCTAAAATGTTTCGCACACTTTACGAGGAAGGCATTAATATTCAGTTAATCACCACCTCGGAGATAAGGATAACTTGCATTGTTTCTGAGGACAAGGGCAAGGAGGCTGTTCAAGCTTTACATAAAGCCTTTAAGATAGAAATTGCTTGACATTCTCGGCTTGCCATCATAAGTTTATATAATTGTAATTGGTTAAGGGATATGGCGCCTTATCAGCAGGAAGAAGAGGAAGCTCGATTAATACGGCAACTAAGCAAGGAGGCTGTGGACATGGCTATTCAGGGTTGTTGGAAGGAGGCAGAGGCGGTAAACAAGAACATAATTGAAAGGTTCCCCGCTGATGTGGGGGCTTATAATCGTCTTGGCAAAGCTTTAACAGAATTGGGGGATTTTGTCCAAGCTAAAGAAGCCTATCTTAAGGCTTTGGAACTTGTCCCTAACAATGTTATTGCTAAAAAAAATTTGGCTCGTCTAGCTAGCTTAGCTGAGTCCACGGCGACCTCAGATGGAGGGCATCACAAGGTTGTTCCTGAATTTTTTATTGAGGAGGTAGGCAAAACAGCGTCAGTAAATCTTTGTGAGCTAGCTTTAGAAGAGGTGTTAGCTAAGTTAGGCCATGGTGATCAGGTGCAGGTGAGTTTAAAAGGACAGCACTTAGTCGTGGAGAGCGAATGCGGGGAATATTTAGGCAGAGTAGAGCCAAAATATGCGTTACGTCTTATCAAACTGATAAGAGGTGGGAATAGATATGCTGCAGCCATTCTCAATGTAGGGAAAGATGAACTGCAGGTGGTCATTAGAGAGGTGTATCAACATCCTAGTCAGGTTGGATGTATTTCCTTCTCTGTTAAAGCTATAGGGCGACCCCGCTTGCATATTAAAGAAAGTCTTCTTAGGCACAGAGTCATTACCGATGAAGGAGAGGTGATGGAGGGGGTTGAAAATTTTGAAGAGAAAGAGGAACCTTTCCCGGAGGGCTTTTCTGTGCTCGGTGAGATTGGAGACGAAGGAAGGATTTAAGGTGTGATGGAAACTGGAATAATAAAACCTATTGATATCGAGAAAGAGATGAAAAGCTCCTATCTCGATTATGCCATGAGCGTTATTGTGTCTCGGGCATTGCCGGATGTACGTGATGGCTTGAAGCCGGTGCAGAGGCGTGTGCTGTACTCTATGGATGGCTTGGGGTTGCGTCACAATAGCCCACACAAAAAGAGTGCCCGTATTGTTGGTGAAGTCATGGGGAAATACCACCCTCACGGTGACGCTCCGATATATGAAGCCATGGTGCGCATGGCACAAGATTTTTCTTTGAGATACATGCTGGTTGATGGGCAAGGTAATTTTGGCAGTGTTGATAATGACCCGCCGGCAGCAATGAGGTATACCGAAGCTCGCCTTGCTGGAATCGCTGAGGAAATGCTGGTTGACATTGATAAAAATACTGTTGATTTTGTCCCCAATTTTGATGATTCTCTCAAAGAACCTTCTGTATTGCCTGCCAGAGTGCCTAACCTGCTGGTCAATGGCGCTTCAGGCATAGCTGTAGGCATGGCAACTAACATCCCACCACACAATCTGGGAGAAGTATGTGATGCTGCCGCCTATCTCATTGATAATCCACAAGCTACCACAGGTGAACTGACGCAGTTTATTAAAGGTCCCGATTTCCCCACTGCGGGGATAATTTGGGGGGAAGAGGGTATAAAGAGTGCCTATGCTACGGGGCAAGGGAAAATTATACTTCGGGCTAAGGCTGGCGAGGTGGGAGGCAAGAGGCAAATAGTTGTTACTGAACTTCCCTATCAAGTAAATAAAGCAGCGTTGGTAGAGAGAATAGCCGAGTTGGTTAAGCAGAAAAGATTTGGAGGAATAGCTGAGGTGCGTGATGAGTCGGATAGAGAAGGCATGCGCCTTGTTATTGAACTTAGAAAGGAAGCACAAGCCCAGCAAGTGCTCAATAATCTTTATAAGTATACCCCGATGCAAACTGCCTTCTTTATCAATATGGTTGCTCTGGTTAATGGGCAACCAAAAGTGGTTAATCTTAAGGAAGCTCTAACTTGCTATATTGAATTTCGGGCTGAGGTCATTACTAGGCGGTCTCAATTTGAGCTTGATAGGGCAAAGGACAGGGCTCATATCCTTGAGGGTTTCAGGATTGCCCTGGATAATCTGGAACAAGTGATTAGGACTATTCGGCAGTCTGAGACTGTGGAGTCTGCCCGTGCCAGTTTAATGGCAGTTTTTAATTTGTCGCAGATTCAAGCTCAAGCTATTCTTGATATGCCTCTTCGTCGTCTGACTCATTTGGAGCGAGAGAAAATAATTGAAGAATATGCTGCTGTGATAAAGAACATCTCCTATCTAGAGGAATTGTTAGCTAACCCTCGAAAGGTATTGTCGCTTGTCGCACAGGACGTTGGAGAACTTAAATCCAAGTATGGTGATCCTCGGCGCACTTTCGTGAGAGAGGAGGAAATTACAGAGTTCCACAAGGAAGACCTTGTTGCTCACGGCGAAATGGTGATTGCCTTAACTAACCAGGGATTTATTAAGAGAGTTCCTGTTAGTACCTATCGGTTGCAGCATCGTGGGGGAAAGGGAGTTATGGGAATGGTTCTCCGTGGGAATGATTTAGTGAGGCATATCGTGGTAGCTGATACTCATGATAACCTGCTTTTTTTCACCATCTCAGGCAAAGTTTACTCCCTTAAATGCTACGAGATTCCTGAAGATTCATCTCGAACTACTAAAGGTATAGCACTGGTTAATCTATTGCCTATTGAACTAAAAGATGAAGTGACTGCGTTGCTAGCCGTGTCAGATTTCCCCGCGGACATGTCCCTATTGATGGTGACTTTGCGTGGCGTGACAAAGAGGACCTCTTTAGGCAAATTTGCCTCAGTCAGAAGGAACGGACTTATTGCTATGGGGCTCAGGAATGGGGATAAGCTGGTGTCAGCCAGAATAGTTGCTGGTGAGGATGAGGTCATTTTGATAAGTCAAAAGGGGCAGGCTATGAGATTTAGAGTTGAGAGCTTGAGGTACGCATCTCGAACTAGTGGTGGTGTTCGTGGTATTCGTCTCGTTGATGATTGTGTTATCGGGGTGGCTGTCATTTCGAGCGAAGCGAAGCAAAGTGAGGGCGCTTATATGATTATGGTAACTCAAAATGGCTTTGGTAAGTTAACTCCGATAAAGAATTACCCTATACATAATCGCGGTGGCAGGGGGGTACGAACTTATAGAGTCGGTGAGAAGACAGGGCAAATAACGGCGGCTAAGCTTGTGGAAAAAGATAATAAATACTTGGTGATGTTGTCAGCTAAGGGAAATGTTGTATGTATTCCTATGGAGCAGATCTCAGTTCAAGGAAGGAGTAGTCGTGGTGTACGCCTGATGATGTTAGCTGAAGGTGATAGTGTAGTGTCTTTTGCTAGTTCGGATCTCCCGGCAACATAAAATCCTTTAGGCAAAAGTAAATCTGGCTCATTTTGCACTTGATTGTAATCAAGCTGACATGCCGAATGAAGTGGTGAGGAAATTGCCCATTTTTCTTTCTTTAACTCGGGATAGAGAGGTTCCGGCGCATAGCCGCACAGTGAGTTTGGCAAATTTTACTGCCATAAAAATGGTTCGCCAAGGGGTTTGTGGCAATTTTGGGGAGATGTTATTTTCCTGCTAACATTTGTGCTAAGGAGGTAGTGATTATGGTTGAATTACGGAAAGATTGGTCTGAAGCGGTTGTTAACATACAAAGGGAGGTGGAATGGCTGATAGGGGATGTTGTTAGCCGCAAACCGCCGATGGTACGTTTTTCTCCCAAGACGTGGCAACCAGCTATTGATGTTTATGAAACGGATAAAGATGTAGTGGTCCTTGTTGAGTTAGCTGGCCTTAAAGAGGATGAGATCGAAGTAGTTGTTCATAATAATATTCTTATTATTAAAGGAGAGAGAAGGGATATTAAGCAGGGTATCAAGCGAACTTATTCTCAAATGGAGATTTTGTGGGGACCTTTTGAGCGGGATATTACCTTACCTGCTAATGTGAATGTTAATCAAATTAAAGCTTTTTATGAAGGCGGGTTTTTGGAAGTTGTCTTGCCTAAACTAGACGAGGAAAAGTCACGGCATATAGGCATAAAAGCGAAGTCCTGACTTCGGGAAGGAGCTAACTAGGAGAACAATGGTTATTGTCGGAGAGTATAGAGAACGGACTGGAGAGAAATTCCGTATTCCCGGGGAATTACCTATTCTTCCTCAACATGAAGTTGTGGTCTATCCCTCTCTTATTGTGCCTCTAGGCACAGCGGAAGAGAAAGGAATCAAGCTTATAGACGAAGCTGCTGCCGGGGATAAGTTAGTTTGCTTTTTCGCCCGGCGTCCGGATTCAAAGGAAGCTACCGACCTTTATCCCGTTGGCACTGTTGCTCTCATTGCTCGAATGTTCAAGCTGCCTGATGGCGCAGTTCATGTTTTCTTCCAAGGGCTTTCTAGAGTTGGATTGAAGAAAATTACTCAAGTTGAGCCTTATATGAAAGCCAAGATTGAAGTAATTGAGGATAAAATAGAGAAGACTACCGAGCTTGAGGCGATTACCAGGAACCTGACAGGACTTTTCCAAAAGGTGGTTGAGTTGGCTCCTAACTTGCCTAGTGAACTCAATATCGCCGTGCTGAACATGCCAGACCATGGGAACTTAGCTGATTTTATCGCTGCTCACATTAACCTTAACCTAGAGGAAAGGCAGGAGATTTTAGAGGCCATTGATGTCACTGAGCGGATAAAAAAGCTAACTACTTTCGTCAATCGCGAATTGGAAGTTTTGCAGCTAGGAAGTAAGATTCAATCTGAAGCTAAGGAGGAGATGACTAAGGCGCAACGGGAGTTTTACCTGCGGGAGCAGCTTAAGGCGATACAGAAAGAGCTGGGGGAGGCCGATGAGCGAACTGTAGAGATAAGTGAGCTTAAGGAGAAGATTGTTGAGGCAAAGCTACCTCCTGAGGCGAGCAAGGAAGTGGAGCGAGAGCTCGATCGCCTGGCTAAGATGCCTCCAGCGGCTGCTGAATACACTGTGTCACGCACTTACCTTGATTGGCTGACAACCCTTCCTTGGGAGAAAAGCACTGAGGATAACTTGGATATTAGCTTAGCATCCCGCGTACTTGACGAGGACCATTATGACTTGGACAAAGTGAAGGAAAGAATCCTTGATTATCTGGCAGTGCGAAAGCTGAAGCCAGATATGAAAGGACCTATTTTGTGTTTTGTTGGACCTCCAGGTACTGGAAAAACTTCAGTAGGGCAATCCATTGCTCGTGCTTTGGGAAGAAAATTCGTTCGCATCTCTCTGGGTGGCACCAGGGACGAAGCTGATATTCGAGGGCATCGGCGCACTTATGTAGGTGCTTTACCCGGCAGGATTATCCAAGGTTTGCGTCGTGCTCAGTCCAATAACCCTTTGTTTATGCTCGATGAGATTGATAAGTTAGGCCTGGATTTTAGGGGTGATCCTGCTGCTGCCTTGCTCGAGGTTCTTGATCCTGAGCAGAACTTCTCCTTTGTTGACCACTACCTTGATGTGCCCTTTGATTTATCCAGGGTGATGTTTATTACCACGGCCAATATTGTCGATCCTATTCCTCCAGCGCTATTGGATAGAATGGAAGTAATTGAGCTACCAGGCTATACGGAGAAAGAGAAGTTGCATATTGCTAAAAAGTTTCTCATTCCAAAGCAGCTTAAAGAAAATGGGCTAACTGCACAACAACTTGAGATTGACGATGAAGCCGTGCTTGGTATTATTCGGAATTACACTAGAGAAGCGGGGTTGAGGAACTTGGAACGTGAAATTGGCACTATCTGTCGTAAAGTAGCTCGTCAGATAGCCGAGGGGAGGGAAGAAACAACTATAGTTTCCGCGGATGAACTTCATGGTTACCTTGGCCCCAAAAAATTCCACTATGAAATAGCCGAAGAAGCTGATGAGGTAGGTGTAGCTACGGGATTGGCATGGACGCCAACTGGCGGCGATATCATCTTTGTTGAAGCCACCCTGGTTCCTGGGAAGGGTAACCTTATCCTTACTGGTAAGCTTGGTGAGGTCATGCAGGAGTCAGCTCGAGCAGCCCTTACTTATGTTCGCTCTCTCACCGCTGTTCATAAGCCCCAGTTAGTTGTTCCTGTAAACTTCTATAAGGATAATGACGTTCATATCCACGTTCCTGCCGGCGCTATTCCCAAAGATGGGCCATCTGCTGGCATTACTATGGCGGTAGCCTTGGTCTCAGCAGTGACTGGACGCTTGGTGAGCAAAGATATTGGTATGACTGGCGAGATAACATTGAGAGGCAAAGTCCTCCCTGTAGGGGGCGTTAGAGATAAAGTATTAGCGGCTCACCGTGCAGGCATTAAAAGAGTGATTCTACCCCGAGAAAATGAGAAGGATTTAGAAGAAATTCCCCAGGAGGTTAAAGAAGACCTTCAATTTATATTCGTGGATAACATTGATGAGGCACTTAGCGCCACCTTGAAAGACCGAAGCATCTCATCTCCCTCTGAGGGTGATGCAGAGTGAAGATTAAATTTGAAGTTAATCCGTACTCACGGCTTGAGAGGAGATTAATTTATTCAGGCAACTAGTTTGCCAGCGCTGCAATCCACAAGCGTTGCATTTCCCATAAAGGCAAGAAGGGGTTTCCTTTTCTTGCCACAGGTTGTGGTATTCCCTTTTGAGAAACTCTGGAGTCACGCCGGTATCGATGTGATCCCAAGGTAATAACTCATCCAGGGCTCGTTCTCGATTGGCATAAAAGGAGGGATCGAGTCCAAGTTGTCTGAAAGCGTCAATCCATTTTTGATAATTGAAGTGTTCGCTCCAAGCATCAAATTTACAGCCTAGTTGCCAGGCGCGATAGATAACCTTGCCTAAGCGGCGGTCACCCCGGGATAAAGCTGCTTCAATTCGGCTAGCTTTAGGGTCAGGCCATGAAAATCTCACTTTCAGCGGGCGCAGCCCTTCCCGCAATATGTCATATTTGAGTAGCAGTTGTTCCTCTGTTTCTTGCGCTAGCCATTGACAGGGAGTGTGAGGTTTAGGAATGAGGATTGTTGTGCTAATGTGTAGTTTATTTTTTCTCCTTGGGCGGCATACCGTAGTTACCAATTTGATGATGCTGTATATGTCGTCGATAGTTTCACTGGGCAAACCTATCATGAAGTATAGCTTGACATTTATCCCACTTCTATCTTGGATAGAAGCTAGCGTTGCTAATATAGTTTCCTCGGAAATGCCTTTGTTGAGAACATGCCGCAATCTTTCACTACCCGCCTCGGGGGCGAAGGTCAAAGTTGCTTTGTGCCGTGATGGTAATAAATCCATCAATTCTACGGCGGGAGAATCCAGGCGCAAGCTTGGTAACGAGAAGGTTAAGCTATCTCCGTAATACGTATGTGATAGTTTGGTAACAAGACCTTTGATGTCAGAGTAATCCCCTGTACTTAGAGAAAGCAGAGACACCTCGTTGTAACCGCAATGTTTTGACAGTTCGCCTACAGCATTTACCACCTCTTCTTGTGGCCGTTCCCGTACTGGGCGATAAATCATGCCTGCCTGGCAGAAGCGGCAGCCTCGAGTGCAACCTCTCTGAATTTCTACGCTACCGTGGTCATGCACTACCTCGAGGTAAGGAACAACTGGCTTGGTGACCGGGGAAGGAAGCTTAGTTACTATTCTGCGCTTGACCCTCGGCTTGGCTTCAGGTAGCTGGGGTGTAATGCTGTCGATAATGCCGTCTTTCCTGTAACTGACTTGATAGAAAGCGGGAATATATATGCCATCCAGCCTGGCTGCTTGCCTTAATAGTTCCTCCTCGTTGCCTCTATATGCACGGAAGACTTCTAATAGCTCCAGTATTACCTCTTCGCCTTCACCGATTACAAACAGGTCGATGAAGTCAGCCATTGGTTCAGGGTTAAGAGCACAGCTACCCCCGGCGATTATTAAGGGATAGGGAGCTTTTCTCTGGGAACTGAGGAGGGGGATTTGAGCCAGGTCGAGGATGTTCAGCACATTGGTATAGGTAAGCTCGTAGCCCAGGGAAAAACCGAAGATATCGAATTCTTTTAATGGGTGTTTAGATTCCAGGCTAAAAAGCGGGATATTTTGGTCCCGCAGAGCAGCCTCCATATCTATCCATGGCGCATAAACCCTTTCGGCTAAAACATCGGGCTGATTATTTAGTATTTCATAGAGGATAGGTAATGCCAGATTGGACATGCCAATTTCATAAACGTCGGGATAGCATAAGGCGATTCGGACAGGTGTTGTCTCCCATGGTTTAATAATGCTATTCCACTCACCTCCAGTATAGCGAGCGGGCTTGGTAACTTGATTTAGAATACTCCCGAGGTTTTTCATATTTTGCGAGTTCAAACATTATAGCCCGCGCTCGCTCTAACCTTCAAACTAAGTCCGGTGGTTGGACTGCAGTGACTTGCTATATTTCATCCTCGCCAATAGCTTCAATCTCTGTATTGACGGAACGAATTTACCAGCGACCTGAAACTCTTGGGTTGATATTGGTTGAAGCTTTCCTCGTCCACGAAAACGAAGTCGTACTTGATTTCAGATTGTGCTTTGTTGATGTCCTTGCACCATTCTTTGAGCCGTTCCATACCAGTTCAACCTCCCGTTTCTCTTCAAACAGGAGAAAACGGTACTTGTCCGGCAACGGCTTCCCCGCTTCAAGGTATTGGGTGATGTCACGGATTTCATTGTCGGTGAGTTTCATACGCTCCCCTGTATTATGTATTATATCACCTGGCTGCCTGGTTTTGGGGGAACAGGTCGCTATGATGGCTGGTGCTGCAAGGTATCAGGCAGACTGGCTAGTCTTGAAGTAATTGATCCTCTTCGGGCACCCTTGAGTAGTAGTAAGCCAACTTGTCGCGCAGCTCGGAGCGAGTTTCAATGGAAAGTTGCAAGCATTTTGATTGTAATGGCGCATTGGTGGGTGAGAGTATCAGCCCGCAGTTCAGCCTGTAGGTGCTCCTGAAATCGATCATGTAGTAGTTGTTTTTGGTCCCATCCCGAAGTTCGTAGTATGGAAACAAATCATGTTGCTCATACACAAAGAAGTGCAAGAGGGCATAGTTGAAGCCTTCAGCAAGGCGGGTTTGTTTTTCTTCGGGAGGAAGTTTCTCCCACCCGTCGGGAGATAGAGTTTGCTGTGGCTCCATTGGCCGGTTGATTATGGTGAGGTCTTCAGCGAAATAGGGGTTCTTGAAAAAGTTTGGGGCAGCAGGAATTAGGGGGGTAAGGGAAATGGTTTCTTCACGTATAGAACAACATGGCGACAGAATGACTGAATAGCGAGGCATGCGTACATCAATCTTGTAGCCTTGTGCATCTATTATGGTGAGAGTCGGTTTAACTATAGTGGGAACAGTTGATATGTAACCCTCAACAACATCTCCGAATCGCAAAGCATCGTCCACAGTTAGTGCATAGAACATGCAACTACCTACTCATCACGATAAAACTCTTCGACGTCATGGAATCCTTTGCGGGCTATCTTCTGTTTATATGAGAGAAAATCCTTTCTGATTCTGACTTCAATCACGTCCACGAACTCGTTGTTTTGGGTTAACTTCATGACGATATCATACTTGTCAAAAGGGTACACGATAGTCTTGCAGCTCTCCACATGCTGACCAGTGGAGGATGGCACAGAATACGGATGGACTGTAAAAGAATAATCATCTTGGCGTGGATGCATTGTTCATACCTCCGTGATTGTTCAGGTGCGTTTGGCCTGCCGCATGTACTTGTATACTGGTTCCTTGATCGTCTTTTCGTATTCGTCCGATATTTGTGTGTGGAGTTCATCTGTGATGGCCAAACAAGCTGACATATCGATATTTTCTGCGAATGCATCGAAGTCAAGAATGAGCTTGTCTCCGGCGGGAGTTGTCTGGAAACTCTCCACATAGCGCACGAAGTAATCCCCTCTTTTTACCAATGTTTGAAAACGCATTTCACGGGCATCAGCCAAATGGAACCTTTTGAGGGGAAATACCGAATTGTAGTATGACTTGAAGGTCGAGTCTTTTCTAGATGGTACTGGGCATTCATCGATGTAGCGCAAGCCAATGCGATTTACTATTGGCAGTGCCATGACTTCAAAGAATTTAGTCAGTACAAACTCGATGATATCGCGAAATCTGTCGGCGCCTGGCAGGTTATAAGTTTTGTGGTAAGAAGACGTTATATCTAGAGAGTTCGTAAATACGTTCAACTCGAAGCCTTTTGGTGATCGGAACTGCCATATCTTGTTTGCTTGCTCGGTACTGGAATCAATATCATCGGGCAGGTCAGACAGTTTTACTTTAGGGCCTAGATCTACCAATAGGAACTGCTTCCGGATTACCAGACTGGATTGAGGAAATTCGGTCATTATGCGGGTCTGAAAGTCACCAATCCTGTTCTCAATATAGAAGAGATTAGGAAATCTGATTTGGAAAATCACCTGCTTGACCGTTGAATTAGGGAATACCTCATCTATAGCCACGTTTCACTCGCTCCTTCGACCCCTGTTTAGAGAGACCGACCGGATGGGTCTGATTTGTTGGCATCAATTCACTACTATGAATCATACCAGTTTTCAAGAAGAATGTCTCGCCAACGAAGTGTGTGGTTTGTGCCAGCTAACGTCCGAATTCAGCCGCTGCAAGGGCATATGCCACTCCCCCCTTGTCAGAACAATTCCCATTCACCAACCACAGTATAACCATCCGGAAAAGCCCTGACAAGCGGCTCATGCCCCTTTGCCGTTTCCGCCAGGGTGAACCCGAAACTAACTCACGGCAGCAAAAAAGGCTCAATTCGCGACCGCCTCTGGCAGTATCCTTTTAACGGGGCTTTTACTTGCTCAGAGGTGAACCGTTTGTGCACCTGTTCTATACATCCCTCCTTTTCGCGGAGGGATGTACCATTGGAGTCCACTTTTCAGGCATGAACGGTTCACTTTTGAATTTTCTTAATAGAAGAGACTTCGTCCATGTCAAATCATTTAAGTAGCTACCCCACCTTCAAACTATTGACATATCCATGATGTATGGTAAAGTTAATATCAAAGCTTCAATATAAGGAGGTGGGATATGTTTTGTCCTAAATGCGGTGCGGAAAATTCTGATGATGCCAAGTTTTGTGCTAAATGTGGTGCTGAGATGGGCGTTTCTGCAAAGCCAGCTAAAGGCGCAGCTAAGCCAAAAGCAGAAACTAGCAAGACCGAGGTGGAAACCAGCAAGCCGGAAGCGGAGAGTAGCACGGGGATGTCAGCCAATACTGCCGGGCTTCTTTGCTATGTAGCTGGCTGGATAACGGGGATAGTCTTCGCGGTACTTGAGAAGAAGAGCAAAGTTGTTAAATTCCATGCCTGGCAGTCCATTATGACTTTTGGTGTATTGAGTGTGGTTCAGCTTATTGTAGCGCCAATTCTTAGTGGTATCGCGGTTGCTACCTTTTCACCTGGGCTACTTGTTGCTTCAGGAGTCCTTAGCGTAATTGTTTGGGTTGTGACTGTTGGGTTTTGGATTGCTCTTATGGTTCTGGCGGGAACCGGCAAGATGTGGAAGGTACCCTGGGCCGGCAAGTGGGCCGAGAAGAGGGCGAGCAAATAGTTTGCATAATTCGCAAGAGCATCATGCTATAAGATATAAGTCCCAGATGACGGGAAAAGGCTGGCAGGAGGTGATGTGGATGGTGATGGGGGAGTGGAGTTATAGTGCTTGGTGCAAAAATAATGGAAATGGTGGAGATGTGTGTGGAGATGTTTCGCTGGGGAAAGTGAGACTGCTAGTGGTCTTATGAGAGCTACCTCGTAATATAGAAGAGCCTTTCGTAATCTTATGCCCACACCGGAATAGCGTGGGGCGTGATATTTTTACTCTCTCCATCCTTGTCAGTACGTCTAGGGCATTATACCAAGTTGTCCCGCTGTGAATTCCATTCCTTGCTGTCCTTTGTGCCCGCTGTAAACCTTTCCTCTCTTTTCTCGTTTTACAGTATAATAGACATCAAGTTGATGTCTATTGAAAAAGATGTGGTTACTCGGGCGGTAAAAGGCGATGGGGAAGCCTTTGCCCAGCTTTATGAGGAGCATTTTGATAAGGTTTATCGTTATGTTTATTTCAGGATGGGAAACCAAACTGAAGCTGAGGACTTAACTCAGGAGGCGTTTGTTAAAGCACTGGAGGCGATTGGCTCTTATAAGTGGCGAGACTTACCCTTTGCTTCCTGGCTATTTCGCATCGCCCATAACCAGATAGTGGATTATTTTAGAAAAGAAGGCAAGGTGGAAAAGGTAGCTTGGGATGATAATATAGCTCGGGTAGACGGCCCCAACCCAGCACTTATTGCTGAGCAAAGGATTGAACTTGGAGAAGTAACTGACAATATAAAGAAATTATCCCCGGCCCAACGCGAGGTGATTTCCCTTCGATTTGGCGCCGAGCTTTCCATCGCTGAGGTAGCAAAAGCTCTGGGGAAAAGCCCGGGAACAGTGAAAGCCTTGCAATACAATGGCACAGCGGCTTTAAGGAAGATGATGCTGCGCGAGGAATAGAAAGATGTCTCAGAAGATAGAAGATATTCTGGATAGTTGTCTAGAGCGCATGTTTAAGGGCGAGAGCATTGAAGATTGCCTCAGAGCTTATCCCGAGCATGCACCTGAACTAGAGCCTTTGCTCAAAACTAGCGCTGCCTTTATTCAGAAGTCCTCCACTATCCAACCTGCTACTGAGTTTAAGTCAAGAGTTTATTCTCAGCTTCAAAGGATGCTTTATGCTAAGCAGCAAAAGTTAGCGGAAAAGAGAACAAGGGTGCCTATCTGGTACAAGCGTTGGGCCATGGCTACGGCCACTGTTGTGGCTATCTTGCTTATCGGAGTGGGAGTGGTTGGAGCCTCTGCGAACGCTTTGCCTGGTGATCCTCTTTACCCTGTAAAGTTAGCTACGGAAGATGTGAGGGTGGCATTAGTTTTTTCGGATGTGGATAAGGCGAATCTTCATGTTCAATTTGCTGAGCGCAGGGCAGTGGAAATTAGTTATATGGCTCGTCAGGGTAAGGGTGATGAAATTCCTGTGCTGACTCAGCAAGTTGCTAATCAGTTAGATAAAGTTTATGAAATTGGAAAGGCGGGGCAAGCTGAAGAGAGTGTGCCAAAGGTATTAGCCCCGACTCCAGCTTCGTCCGAGAGAACAAAGGATTACAATAAGACTGAAAGGAGAGCTGTAACAGAAACGGAAGTGACGCTGGTCGACAGCCGTGCCAGAAGTTTAAATATGCTACAAGCAGCCTTAGCAGAAACTCCCGAAAAAACCAAGCCTATTCTGGAGCAAGCTATCAAGGACATAACCGAGTATTACGATAAGACAATTTTTGTTGCAGAAAGTGAGGCGAGTCCATAAATTAGGCAAGATCTCCTTTAGTGATTGGATGTTGAGGAGTATAATATTTAATAGATGGACTCCGAGGTTTTTTATCGTAAGTGGCGTCCCCAGACCTTAGCCGAAGTAGTAGGGCAAGAACCAGTAACTCAAACTTTGCGTCATGCTATAGAGAGTGGAAAGGTAGCCCATGCTTATCTTTTCTGTGGTCCTCGTGGTACGGGTAAGACCAGCACGGGGCGCATCTTAGCCAAAGCAGTTAACTGCCCTAATCAGACAGGTGGCGAGCCTTGCAATGCCTGTGATATATGCCGCTCAATCACTGAGGGCAGGGCTTTGGATGTAATAGAGATAGATGCTGCTAGCAACCGTGGTATTGATGAAATTCGTAGTCTCAGGGAAAAGGTAAATTATGCTCCTGGACTTGCTCGCTACAAGGTGTATATCATAGATGAGGTTCATATGCTTACTGAGGCAGCTTCTAATGCCTTACTCAAAACATTGGAGGAGCCTCCTCCTTATGTAATTTTTGTCTTAGCTACCACAGAGACACATAAAGTAATACCTACAATAGTATCCAGGTGTCAGCAGTTTAGCTTTCGTCGTCTGGCTCAAGCGGCGATAAGTGATAAGCTGAAGCTAATATGTCAAAAAGAGGATATTCATATTGAACTTGAATCTCTAAAGCTCATTGCCCGTGCAGCTACGGGAAGCCTCCGTGATGCGGAAAACATATTGCAGCAGTTAATCGCTTATCATGGCAAGCAAATTGTTTTTGCCCAAGTTCAGGCAGCGCTTGGTGTTAGCGGTGATTCACGAGTTAGACAACTGGCACAATGTGTTGTCAATAAGGATATTTCTGCTGGTTTGCAAGTTATAAATAGCGTTAATAGTGATGGCACTGACCTTCGCCAGTTTAATCTAGGGCTGGTAGATTATCTTCGGGGTTTGTTACTGGCTAAATCGGGATGCGAAGAGGCTCTGGATGTTACTGCTGAGGATTTAGCTGAAATGAGAACTCTTATGGCAAATACCACACCCGATTACTTGCTCAAGGCAGTTAAACTTTTCTCCAGCATAGGTTTTCGTAGTGATAATTACTCTACTCTGCCTTTAGAATTAGCTTTGGTGGAGTGTGCTTTATCTTCAGTGATAGAGAGAGAAGAAGCAACTACGATTAAACCTCAGGAGGCAATAAAATCCACTAAGACAATGGAGCTACCCCAGGTTCTTCAAGAGGCTGAGGTTCCTAGGGCAGTAGATGAAGCTGGGACTCCAGACACAAAGGTTTCTCGGGATTTTGACTATTTGTGTAGTCGGTGGAAGGAGTTCATTCAATCTTTGCGGGGGGTAGGTTCCAGTGGTAACCTGGACGCCTTTTTGCGCAATGCTTGTGAGCCGGTGGCTCTTGAGGATGATACACTAGTGTTGGGGTTTAAATATTCCTTTCACAAGGAGAAAATTGAAGATGCTAAATACCGACATTTAGTGGAGAAAAAGATTGAAGAGGTTTTTGGTCGGCCCTATAAGATACAATGTGTTTTAGTTGACCATAAAAGGGAAGAGCTATCTCAAGCGAAGGCGCAGAATCCTTTAATCCAAGCTGCTCTGAAAATGGGAGCAAAGATCGTTGACCAGTAGTACTTAGAAGGAGGGAGATGGATAAATCGGCATTACGTCAGGCACAGCAACTTCAGGCAAAGTTGGCTAAAGCACAGGAGGAGTTAGGTAACATTACTGTGGAAGCTTCCAGTGGTGGAGGTGCAGTCAAAGTAGTGATTGATGGTAACCAGAAGATTCGTTCAGTGGAGATATCACCCGAGGTGGTCGATGCTGGAGATGTTGAATTACTGCAAGATTTAGTCATGACTGCGGTTAACGAAGCTATTAGTAAGTCGCAGGAGCTTGTTAGCAATCATCTTGGCAGTTTGACTAGCGGGTTTAATATACCAGGGTTTCTTTAGGAACAATGTCAGCGTTTAGCCACTTTATGTCACCCTGAGAGAGCAAAGGGTTTAAGGAAGCTTTGGAGATTCATCGCTATGCTCAAAATGACAGCGAGGTGAATAATTAGGGGAAAATGTCCTTTGTTGCTGAGCCTGTAGCTAAATTAATTGGGGAATTTAATAAGTTGCCTGGAATTGGGCCAAAGAGTGCTCAACGGTTGACTTATCATTTATTGCGTAGCTCAGATGAGGAAGCTGCTGCTTTAGCCGAGGCTATTTTGGCTTTGAAGGAGAAGATAAGACTTTGTTCGATTTGCTTTAATATCACTGATTGTGACACTTGTCCTCTTTGCCGAGGTGAAGGACGTGACCATTCTAAAATTTGCGTTGTGGAGAGACCTTCAGACATTCCTCCTTTGGAGCGAACTGGAAAGTATAACGGAACTTATCACGTGCTTCACGGAACTATTAGCCCGGCGCAGGGAATAGGACCTGCGGAGTTAAAAGTGAAAGATCTCTTATCCCGTCTTCAAGATGGTTCGGTAACCGAAGTAATTGTGGCGACCAATCCTAATCTTGAAGGTGAGGCTACAGCTATGTACCTCCGACGTGACATCGTGCCTTTGGGCATTCACATTAGTCGTTTGGCTCGCGGCTTGCCATTTGGTGCTGATCTAGAATATGCTGATGATATGACTCTGGGTCAGGCACTCGAAGGCAGACAAGAATTCTAGAGAGTTTCTATGGGAACACCCCGAAATTATCAAACTCAAGCCATTATCATTAAACAAACCAAGCTGGGCGAAGCTGATAGAATTGTCACTATGTACACTCCTGGACTTGGCAAGTTGAAGGCGGTAGCTAAGGGAGCCTGTCGTCCAGGAAGTAAATTGGGTGGTAACGTAGCGCCTTTGACTCACAGTTTGATGATGTTAGCTAGGGGGCGTAACCTCGATATTGTTACACAAAGTCAAACTATTGATGGTTTCATAGCTTTGAAAAATGATTTATGGCGTGCCTCTTGTGGTATTTATATCTTGGAGCTTATCGATTCCTTTACTGTGGAAAATAATGAGAACCGCCCTTTGTTTGACCTGTTGCTTGATACCTTACATCGGCTATGTCAGGTTGATAACAGTGAATCCGTGTTGCGCTATTCTGAGCTTCAGCTCCTGCATCTTCTTGGCTATCGCCCCCAATTGCACCAGTGTGTTAGCTGTAATTCGCCCTTAAAACCAGTAGTCAACTTTTTCAGCTCTAGCCAAGGGGGAATTCTGTGCCCCCGTTGTAGTCGAAGGGAACTTATGCCTCATCCTCTATCGGTTGAAGCCTTGAAAATACTTCGTTTGTGGCAAAGTAGTGATTATGCCACCGCAAAGCGAGTAAGGGTAAAATCGGAATTATCTTCAGAATTGAAGCGGGTGTTACAGGAGTATATAGTATATCTCTTACAAAGAGAGGTTAAATCAATGGCTTGGTTAGATGAGTTGAAAAGGCCGTTAGTTGACAACAACAGCGGGGCAAATTAAAATCATCACCCGTTGGGATAATATGGATACCGCAGGTAAAATAAAGTTTTATTAAGGAGAAAGTAAGGAATGTACTTCATAATAGCGGGCCTAAGTAGCATCGGGAGAAATCTAGCTGAGCTTCTTCATAGGGAAGGGGAAGAGGTGGTGGCCGTGGATTCGGATAAGACGAGATGTGATGAGCTGGCTGAATCTTCTGATGTAATGGTAATAATAGGGGATATTACTAAAAGGGCGGTTCTGGAAGAGGCGGGGGGTAGGAAGGCAACTGCTTTAGTCGCTTCAACAAATGATGATTCAGATAATTTAATGGCGTGCATGCTAGCTAAAGAGATGGGCACTAAGAAAGTCATCTCTATATTGAATGATATTGTGCATGCAGAAGCCTTTAAGGAAGCCGGGATTGATGTCCAGGTCAAACCAGATGCCGTAGTAGCAAAACATATTTATCATACGGTTTTACAACCTTATATTAAGGATTTCCTAGCCATTGACAGGTCAGAGCTCTTTGAAGTAGAAGCTGAGATGGGGATGAAGTGCGCAGGAAAGAAAATTTCTGAGATGGATACCCCGAAAGGCGTGAAACTTATTTGGTTGAAGAGGAGAGGGAAAGTTTTATATGAGGATGTTCAGATAGAGCCTGAAGATCGGCTGACTCTCATCGTGGATGGAGAATCTTCCAAGAAGGGAGCCAATTTTATGAATAAATGGTTCAAAGGGCAAGGTTAACCCTACATGTCGTTGGGTCAATCCTAAAATACCTCGCTTTAGGTTACATTGTCCCGCTAGTTGTTGCTTTTTATTATGGTGAGGACTGGCGTATTTTCTTGTATTCTCTACTGCTCACCTTAGCTGTAGGGCTATTTTTTGAGTTTGGATTTAAAACCACACGAGAAATAGAACGTGCCGATGCGTTTACCATAGTCTCTTTCACATGGCTCTTTGTGCCGCTTCTTGGTGCCGCTTGCTACATGTTTTTGGGATGGAATTTCCTCGATGCCTTTTTTGAAGCCATGTCTGGGTTTACCACTACTGGGGCCACCATAGTGCAAAGAGTAGAAGAATTACCTAAGAGTGTACTTTTATGGCGCAGTCTTACTCAGTGGCTAGGCGGGATGGGGGTGGTAGTGTTATTTATTGCCGTCTTGCCAAGGTTGGGAGTGGGAGGCTCTCAGCTCTTCGAAAGGGAATTCCCTGGTCCTTTGCCTGAAAGACTTCGTCCTAGAGTCGGAGCTATGGCACGACTTCTCTGGACGATTTACGTGGCTTTCACTGTTGCTGAGATAGCGCTCCTCTATTTCCTGGCTAAGCTTAAACTCTTTGATTCAATTTGTATCTCCCTCTGCACTCTCCCTACTGGCGGATTTACCCCTACTACGGGAAGCATTGGAGCCTACGCTAATCCCTTAGCGGAATATATTATCATGGCCTTTATGTTTTTAGCAGGCATAAACTTCGTAATCCATTACCAAGTTTTTTTAAGGGGAAAGTTCAAAATAATTAAAGATGAGGAATTTAGGCTTTACTTAATTATTTTAGTGGTAGCTGCTTCTCTAGTAATTTTTTCTCAAGGGGTTGGCTCGTTTAGATATGGGCTCTTCCAGACGATTTCGGCCATGACTACCACTGGTTTTGTCACTTGCGATTTCAGCTCGTGGCATTCAGGTGCCATAATGGTGCTTTTAACCTTAATGCTTATTGGAGGCTGTGGTGGTTCTACTGGAGGGGCAATGAAAGTAGTGCGAGCTTTAACTTTGCTGAAACAAAGCAGAGTGATGATGAGAAAGGCTGTTTCCCCAAAAGCTGTGATTCCGGTGAAATATAACCAAAAACCGCTCTCCGAGGGAATAATTCGAGATATAATCTCTTTTATCTTTCTTTACCTGCTTGTTATGGTTGTAGCTTCCATAATACTCGGGTTTTTAGGACTTGATTTGGAAACGTCGATCTCAGCAGCAGTTGCTACTTTAGGAAATGTAGGACCTGGTTTAGGTGGAGTAGGTCCTGCCTTGAATTATGCCTGGCTTCCTGGAGCAGGGAAGCTCCTTTTAATTATTTGTATGTGGTTGGGAAGATTGGAATTATTTACTGTTTTCATGATATTCTCACCTTACTTTTGGAGAAGGTAAACTTTAGTGTTCAGCCACTTCCTATGTCACCCTGAGTGAAACGAAGGGTCTCAGAGATGCTTCGTCAGCGGAGTTTACCCAGAACTGTATGAGATTCTTCGCTACGCTCAGAATAACAATGGTGAAAGGCTCCTCAGTAGGACACCAAGGTGAACGGTCAAAGTGGAAATATGGAAACAGTTCAAGCTATACTTAGGTAAGCCATGGTAAAGATTGCTTTTCAGGGGGAAAGAGGCGCTTTTAGTGAGGATGCCGCTATAAAGCTTTTTGGTGGGGATATTGATTTTTTGCCTTGTATTCGCCTCCGAGATGTTTTCCAAGCTGTATTGGAGGACAAAGCTAGTTTTGGTGTGGTGCCTGTGGAGAACTCTCAAGCTGGCAGCATCAATGAGACATATGATTTGTTATTAACATATTCTCTCAATATCTTTGCTGAGGTTATTCTGAGGGTAAGCCATTGCTTGATGGCTTTACCTGGAGAAAAGTTGGCTGATGTAAGAACGATTTATTCCCACCCTCAAGCGCTGGCTCAGTGTGAGGAATTCTTAAGCAAATTGAAAGTTGAAGTTATGCCCGGCTATGATACCGCAGGTAGCGCCAAAATGATAAAGGAGACGCAGTTAAAGGGAGGTGCTGCTATAGCTAATGAGAGGGCTGCTAATATTTATGGTCTGGAGATTTTGGTACCAAAGATTGAGACTAATGTTAATAATTATACTAGGTTTTTTGCTATTTCTAAGCAAAAAGCAAAGCCAGTTAAGAGAAGCAAAACCTCCCTTGTTTTTGCCACTAAAAATGTGCCTGGTGCTTTATATACCATCTTGGGCATCTTCGCCACTAGAAATATAAACCTGACGAAATTAGAATCCAGACCGAGCAAAAGCAAGCCCTGGGAGTATGTTTTTTACACTGATTTTGAAGGGCACATAAATGGTGAAATGTACCAGGAGTCTATAAAGGAACTGCAGCGAGAAGCTACTTTCGTTAAAATACTCGGCTCCTATCCTGAAGCAGAACAATTAAACCATAGCATCCTTTAGTCTTTTATACGTGGCGGCTAGCTCTATTGATATAACCCTGGTATCAGATAATACAGGCATAAAATTAGTATCACCTTGCCATCTGGGCACTATGTGGGTATGGAGATGACCTTCTATTCCAGCCCCAGCAACTCTGCCTAGATTTAATCCCACATTGAAGCCATCTGGATTCAATGTTTCTTTCAAAAGCGTCAGACATTTTCTGACAATATCGAAATGCTCCTTTCCTTCGTCATCTGTTAAGTCCTGTAAATTTGCTGTATGTTGGTAAGGAGCCACCATTAAATGCCCTGGATTATAGGGGAAAGCGTTCAAGATTATGAAGTTGTGTTGGCCACGGTAAAGAATAAAGTTTGCCTCATCGTTATTTTCTCTAGGTTTTTGACAAAGTATGCATCCGTTTTCTTTTGGAGACTCTATATATTTTATTCGCCATGGTGCCCAGAGTTGTTCCATTATCTCGCCTTAATATTAGCTTGTCTCTATATCAAAGGCAATGGCGCACCGACATTGCCATCAGCGCCATAAATTTAACCCATTGGGAGAAGTTGACTATTGGGAGTAGTTAGAAATAAAATGCTGTGTAATAGCCATGTTAGAAGTCTTAACCCAAAAGTTAACTAAGGTATTCGATAAGCTTGGCGGGAAGGGTAAGCTTAATGAAAAGGACATTGATGAAGCTCTACGCCAAGTGCGATTAGCACTTTTGGAAGCAGATGTAAATTTTAAGGTGGTTAAGGAATTTTTGTCCAGGGTAAAGGAGCGTGTCCTTGGCTCTGAAGTATTGCACAGCATAACACCGGCTCAGCAAGTTATTAAGATTGTCAACGAAGAGTTAATCTCTATCTTAGGTAAGGAGCCTAACTGTTTAGCTTCAGCCCTTCACCCGCCTTCGGTTGTTTTGCTTGTGGGATTGCAAGGCTCTGGGAAAACCACTACGGCAGTTAAATTAGCGGCGCAACTTAAACGGATGGGGCAGAGCCCATTATTGGTAGCTGCTGATACCCGCCGACCTGCTGCCATAGAACAACTTAAATTACTGGGTAAACAGCAAGATATACCCGTATATAGTGAGGATGATAAAGTATCCCCAGTCATCATTTGTCAGCATGCTCTGAAGGAAGCTGAAGAAGCGGCGTTAACCTGGGTCATAGTAGATACGCAAGGACGCTTGCATATTGATGAAGTTATGATGACGGAATTAGATGATATTAAAGCCATGCTACAGCCTTCAGAGGTGTTGCTTACGGTGGATGCTATGACTGGACAGGATGCGGTAAGAGTAGCCCAGGAATTCCACGGCCGAGTTGGACTCACTGGGCTTATCCTGACGAAAATGGATGGCGATGCCAGGGGTGGAGCTGCTCTTTCTATTAGGTTTGTTACCGGGTTACCTGTAAAGTTTATGGGCATAGGTGAGAAGATAGACGCATTAGAACCTTTCCATCCCGATCGTTTAGCATCTCGCATTTTGGGGATGGGAGATATGCTCACTTTCATTGAGCGAACTGAGAAAGTTTTTGATCAGCAACAGGCTAAAAATTTGGAAAGAAAAATGCGCGCTACGGGTTTCGACCTTGAAGATTTTCTCAGCCAAATGCGTCAAATTCACAAGATGGGTACTTTAGGTCAGTTAGTTGAGATGATACCAGGCTTCTCTAAGGTTGCCTCTTCTCTCCCTGATGGTGAAGAAGAGAAACGATTAAAAAGGGTGGAAGCTATCATCTTGTCTATGACTTCTGAAGAACGACACAATCCAGCTATTATCGATGGAAGCCGACGGCGCCGTATTGCTCTAGGGAGTGGTACTACACCCAGAGATGTTAATCAACTCACTAATCAATTTTACCAGGTACAGAAATTGACCAAATCACTAACGCGAGGCAAGTTACCTGGGAACAAGTTACCTAGGAATATGATGAATATGTTTAATATTCCTTTCAAGTAAAATCAGTCTAAGTAATCCCTGAGTTTCCGACTGCGGGTGGGATGGCGTAGCTTGCGTAGAGCTTTGGCTTCAATTTGCCGTATTCTCTCACGAGTTACGTTGAATTCCTTGCCTACCTCTTCCAGCGTTCGAGCACGTCCATCTTTGAGACCAAATCTGAGCTGTAATACCCTTTTCTCTCGCTCGCCAAGCTCGTCAAGCACTCTATCTATTTGCTCTTTGAGTAGCTGCTGTGAGGCAGCTTCGGTTGGCGCTAAACTGGTGTGATCTTCAACGAAGTCACCTAAGCGGCTGTTCGCATCTTCGCCAACAGGCGTCTCTAAAGACATAGGCTCGTGAAAAAACAAGTCCAAGATTTCCTCTACCCTCTCTGCGCTTATGTTTAAGCGATTTCCAATTTCTTCGTGGCTTGGTTCACGCCCCTTTTCTTGAGTCAACTGTCGTGTTGTTCGGAGTAATTTGTTAATTGTTTCTACCATGTGTACCGGAATGCGAATAGTGCGGGATTGGTCAGCTATAGATCGAGTGATTCCTTGTCTGATCCACCAAGTAGCATAAGTACTGAACTTGTAACCTTTTCTGTATTGAAACTTGTCTACAGCGCGGATGAGTCCAATATTCCCTTCTTGGACAAGGTCAAGAAGGGATATGCCGTGTCCAATGTATTTCTTGGCTATGCTAACCACTAGGCGCAGGTTTGTCTCAGTAAGTTTTTCCCCTGCTTTTTCCGCTGCACCTTTCACCTTTTCAAAGTGAGCTTTAAATTGAGTGTTGTGGGAATTAAGTTGAGACAGGAATTCATTGCTGGTCAGGAGAGACCTTATTTCCTCCCAGGAAGTTTTATCTCCAATAAGAACTAGCAATTGCGGAGGTAAAAGATTGCTGGTTAAGGAAAGATTTACTATGGCTTCCTCCGTTACACCCGTTTCCTTGAGTGTTTTTTGGGCAAGCGCAGTTATTAATGCTGGGTCTGAAACATCATCGAGGGCAGCGCGGAATTTGGGATTTGTAATTGTCTCCACCATGCTGCAGGAAACATCGATATCTAAGCATTCTTCGATAGCCTGAACAAAGGGATAAGTCTTAAATAAATAAGAGAGTAAGTAGATAACCATGTCAACCGCTGAGGGAAAACTCTTGTGTTTCTTGAAGTACGTATCTTCAATTTTTTCTAAATATCTGCCCTGTTCTACCTTGCTGGATAGCAGCCTTTCTTCAGCAACTTTGAGAAGCGTCACCCTGCCAATTTCTTGTAGATACATGCGAGCTGAGTCATCAATTATTTCATGTTCTTCTAGCCCTATTTGTGGCTTAGCTTCTTCAGGAAGATGTTCGTCCGTATCCTCTCCTGTTTTTCTCTCAGCTAGAGCAGTAACATCCTCTTCGGTTTCGACCTCATCGCCGAGGAAGTCTTTCGCCAATTCCTCATCATTATTATCTAGGTTGAGAGTTTCCTTCTTAACTGAATCCATTATTTAAATCCTTTTGTCCTCTTGACAAAGATTTCGTGAAGCTGCTGACTAGAACTTATTCCCTCCTCTTCTAGTTTAGCTAGCTCAGCATTTATACCTTCCTTCTCTCTGGTGAGATCGAACATTAACTCTTTTGTGGCCTCTAACTTCCTTGATAACCTCTCTTGCAATCGAAGGACACAATCACTCAAAGCGAGTTGTCGTTCCCTGTCATTTTTTCGTATGGCTGGCGGGAAAGATTTATCCAATAAATAGTTTAAATGTTCTAGTAAGTTGGCGTCAAGTTTGTTTTGAAGATTGGAAATATCTGGAGAGTGTTGCCATTTGGCAAAAACCTCGCGATTCTCAGTATGAGCGAAGTGTTCTAGCGACAATTCTTGAGTTGTCTGACGAAGCTCTGGGTATTGGAGTAGCAAAGCCAAACAATATTCTTCAACAGGGCTGGACACAAGAAGGTGAGCAAAGCGAGCTTGTTTTATGGCTTCACTTGATTGGTATTTCCTTTTACTGGCTTGTGATTTTGGCATACTGGCTACCAAGTCAGATTCATTGAGTTTTAATAGGCGTGCCAGTTTTTGTATATAATGGGTTTGCCATATGGGGTCTTTAATTTTAGTAACTAAAGACAGAAGTTTTTGTGCGGCTATAGACTTGTCTTTGGCTTTATTGGCATCGACCTTGCTTAGCACGGCCTCGAAGGCGAAATCTAATATGGGCTGAGCTTGTTCCACCAGAGTTTGCCACAAGGCGGGATTCTCGTTTACTACTTCGTCCGGGTCTTTGCCTTGGGGCAAAGACACAACTTTTATCTCGGCTTTGTCTAAGAAAGGAGCTAATACCTCTACCCCTCGTAAAGTAGCTTCTTCTCCGGCAGCATCGGCATCAAGTGCTAAAGAGATGTTCTTAGTTAGCCTTTTAATAATACCCATCTGTTTTTCGGTTATAGAGGTTCCCATTGAAGCAACCACATTTTGCCAACCATGTTGATGGGTTAGAAGAACGTCCATATAGCCTTCTACGAGTATTACCAAGTTTTTTTCCCTAATGTGGGATATGGCCTTGTTAATGCCATATAAACTGCTACTTTTATCAAAGGCAGGTGTTTGAGGTGAGTTAATATATTTGGGTAAGGAATTATCTAGTACTCTAGCTCCGAAGCCAGTAACTCGACCCTGGATATCACATATAGGGAATATCAGCCGATTACGAAATCGGTCGTAGCTATTCCCGCCCTCCTTCTCTATTGTCAGACCAGCTTCCACTAATTCCTTTTCCTCATAGCCTTTGTGCATTAAATATTGCTTAACTGTTTCCCAGCTATCAGGGCCGAAGCCCAGGCTGAACTCCTTGATAGTCTCAAGTGTAATCTTTCTCTTGGCAAGATAGCCTCTAGCTTCCTCACCAATGTGGGTATTTATAAGCAGGTGGTTATAATATTGAGCTGCTGCTTCGTTAAGCTGGAATAATCTCTCCTTTTCTTTATCTTTGGCTTTATCCGCCATTTCAGGTGGCCCTAGGGTTATACCTGCCCTTTGAGCTAAGCGACGGAAAGCTTCACCAAAGTCAACTCCCTCCTTTTTCATAAGGAAGGAGAAAACGTCACCGCCAGTGCCGCAAGCACCGAAGCAATGCCAGGTCTGTTGCTCGGGGAAAACGAAAAAGGAGGGATGTTGCTCACTATGAAAGGGACATAAACCTTTGAAATTACGTCCTGCTTTTTGCAGAGTAACATACTCAGAAACGAGATCTACAATATCCACCCTTTGCTTTACTTCGGAGATTATGCTCATTTGGATATTCCCCCGGCTAACTGCAATGCATATTGGTCAGTCATTCCAGCAATGTAATCAGTGATTCTGCGCTCCTTACTATCATCTAGAGAAACGAATTCTTGGGGTAATTTATCCTCATGTCTCAAGAAATAAAAATATAAAAGACGCACTACTTCCCTTGCCTCAGTTGCTTCTTTGGTGGCTAGACTAGGATTATATACTCTCTCAAACAGAAACTGGCGCAGGGTGTTAGTTACTTTGAGGATCTCTGGGCTCATGCCAACAATTGGTTTTTGCCAGGAGCAGTATACGATGTCACAAACTAGGGTATTAATTCTTTGGGAGCGCGTAGCCCCCAAAATTGTTATTACTGGTTTAGGCAAATCATTTTCGCTGGCTATACCAGCTCTTATAGCGTCATCAATATCATGGTTAATATAAGCCGCAACATCTGCTATTTTGCACACCTGCCCCTCCAGAGTACCAACATTTTCCCATCCTTCTCCCAGGATCTCAGTTTGCCCCTTGGAATGCTTGAGGATGCCATCCCGCGATTCCCAGGTAAGGTTGAGTCCCTGCCCCTCTTTTTCCAATAAATCAACTACTCGTAAACTTTGCTCATTATGCCTGAAGCCACCAGGGTATAGTTCATTTAAAACCTCCTCGCCTATATGACCAAAAGGAGTGTGTCCTAAATCATGTCCTAATGCGATAGCCTCGGTTAAATCTTCATTAAGGTTTAGAGCGCGGGATATGGTTCGAGCGATTTGAGATACCTCTAGCGTATGAGTAAGCCTGGTCATATAGTGGTCGCCTAAAGGAGCGATGAAAACCTGCGTTTTATGCTTCAGTCGGCGGAAGGCCTTGCAATGAATGACGCGGTCACGGTCACGCTGAAAACAAGTTCTTATAGGGCATGGTTCTTCCCACTTTAACCTGCCACGGCTGAATTTGCTCTTAACGGCGTAAGGCGAAAGGCTTTCCTCCCTCTCCTCTGTCTGCTTCCGTATATTAAGTCCGTTAACCATAGAGTCAGAGTATTCGCAGTAAATTGGGGTAGGGTCCTTGGTTTAACTAAGTAGTACCCTCATCGCGGTAGCCAGCATACGCTCACACGCATTCTTTTTACCTTTCAGCCTCTATTCTCTTTTCCACTTCCGCTATGTTTAACCTAGTTGACAATACTGCGTCTGGGTTCAAGGACATCGAATCTATCCCGCATTCAACCAGAAACTCGGCAAATTCAGGGAAATCGCTCGGAGCTTGACCACATATCCCTATCTTCCTCTTTGGTTCATGATGATGTGCAGCTTCTATCACTTGTTTCACCAGCTTTTTCACCGCTTCGTTTCTCTCGTCAAATATGTGTGCGACGAGGGCAGAATCTCTATCTAAACCAAGGGTTAACTGCGTTAGGTCGTTCGACCCTATACTGAATCCATCAAACACATTTGCAAATTCCTCCGCCAAAATCACATTTGACGGTATCTCGCACATTACATATACCTCCAAGTCATTCCTCCCCTGCTTTAAGCCAAAGTCTTCCATTGCGCTTATTACCCTTCTCCCCTCTTCTGGCGTCCGACAAAAAGGAACCATCACCTTCACATTTGTCAACCCCATTTCATCCCTCACCTTCTTTATCGCCTTGCATTCTAAACCAAATGCCGGCTTGAAATTCTGGTCATAGTAACGAGACGCTCCTCTCCAACCTATCATTGGATTACTTTCCTTTGGCTCGTAAAGATACCCGCCAATTAAATTTGCATATTCATTCGTCTTGAAGTCAGAAAAACGAACGATGACATCATTGGGATAAAACCCCGCCGCTATTTTGGCTATTCCCATTGCTAAGTTATCAATGAAAAACTGCCCTTTATCCTTATACAAGATGCTCTTCTTATCTATCTCCTTAATTACTTTTGCTATTTTGTTGTCCTCATCTGCTGCCTTCTTCAGCTTATCATATTCTATCAGCGCCATTGGATGTATACCGATATAGGAATTGATAATGAACTCTTCCCTGGCTAGCCCTACACCATCATTGGGGATTTGACCTTGAACAAACGCACCCCCTGGAATACCCAAATTCATCATTATCTTGGTGCGTGGTCTTGGGAGGTTATCCACTTTCACCTCATTTACCCTATATTTCAAATTCCCTTGATATATTCTACCCTCGCCTTTAGAACAATCTACCGTAATCTCTTCTACATCTTTTAGGACCTTTGTCCCGATGCCAGTGCCAATTACACAAGGTACCCCGAGCTCACGACTAACTATGGCTGCGTGGCATGTCCTCCCACCTTTGTTCGCAACTATAGCACTAGCGATCTTCATTATCGGTTCCCAGTCGGGATCCGTCATATCTGTAACCAGAACCTCACCCTTCTTGAATTCATGGATGTTGCCACTATGTTCTATTACATTCACTTTACCGTGCCCTATTTTTGTGCCAACCGCTTCCCCTTTGAGCAGTAAGCTCCCCTCCTCTTCAAGCACATAAGTCTTGAGCAAAGATAAGTCCTCTTGTGAATGCACTGTCTCTGGTCTCGCTTGAACTATAAAAAGTTCGTTGGTTATTCCATCCTTGGCCCATTCAATATCTACAGGTGTTCCATAATGTTCTTCTATAATGCAAGCCCATCTCGAAAGAAGCAGAACCTCATCGTCGCTTAACACAAACCTTCTTCGCTCTTCTACGTTGGTCCTTTTTTGCTCTGTTCCTGCCCCATCTCCTTTATAAACCAATTTCTTTTCTTTCGTTCCCGCTTTCTTTTCCACAATAGGTCTAAACCCTTCCTTTAACGTAGGCTTAAAAACATAAAACTGGTCGGGATTTACAATCCCCTGTACGACGTTCTCCCCTAGACCATATGCGCCGGTTATATAAACTGTATCCCTGAAGCCCGATTCTGTATCTATGGAAAAGATAACACCGGAACACGCTAAATCAGAGCGAACCATCCGTTGCACCCCCACAGAGAGATAAACGTTGAGATGGTTAAACCCTTTATCCACACGGTAGGATATTGCCCGGTTTGTGAACAAAGATGCAAAGCATTCCCTAACCTTCCTTACTAATTCTTCTTCCCCTCGCACGTTCAGATAAGTCGTTTGCTGTCCCGCAAACGAGGCTGTAGGCAAGTCTTCTGCAGTGGCGCTGCTTCTTACGGCAACATCGACATTCTTCCCATATCTCTTTTCCATCTCCCTGTAGGCAATCTTTATTTCCTCTTTCACTTCTTCAGGGCAACACGCTTTTCTTATCAGGTTTCTTATCTCTGCGCCCTTGCTCGACAAATTTTCCATATTATGCGTATCCAAGCCTGCTAAGGAGTCTCTGATTTTCTCGCGTATGCCTGCTTTCTCTATCAAATATTTATATGCTTCAGCAGTAATAGCAAATCCAGAAGGAACGTTTACTCCATTTTTAGCTAGATTCCTTATCATCTCGCCAAGAGATGCATTCTTACCCCCGACCAAGGCTACATCTCTTGCTCCAATTTCCTCAAACCATTTCACGAACCTCATAATTTACCTCCTGATTTATATGAAGGCACTGCCATATTAACGCGTGTCATCTCAGCCAATTTACTCCCTTGCTGCCAACTAAAGCGATATCTTCTTTGGCGAGCTCATCAAACCAAGCAATAAACTTCAAGTCTCTTACCAATTGTTGCCTCCTTGTACATATTGAATTGATGCTAATTATATCATGTACAGGGTAAAGGTGAACAAAATAAGGGATTATGGGCTCAAAACTATTGACAAAGCTTTGTTCGTGTAGTAACAATATGGGAAACAAAATTGGGAAGGAGGGAATAATGGCAACAGCTTATTGTATGAAGTGCAGACAGAAAAGGGAGATGAAGAATCCCAAGGTAGTTACACTTAAGAATGGTAGGCCGGCGGTACAAGGTGTCTGCCCTGTTTGTGGCACAAAGGTATTCAGAATAGGGAAAGCTTAAATATTTATTTTATAGTCTTTACCGAACGTCTAGAGGAATTATAGCGAAGTGCAAAACCTTTTATAGGTTTCCCTCGTAGGTGGGAGGGAGAATTTAGCCTTGCCTAATTCTCCCCTTCCTTCGAAGGGAGTTTTGTATAGCTGTGCTGAAGGCTAGGAGGGTTAGTAGTGTTGCACCTTCTTGTCATTCTAGTTGGTTGAATCTAAGGCTTGGCTGGAGGGCTGAGTTTTATTTCTGTGTTGGTGTGCGTTATAGCCAAAATTCCTCCTGAAATTTTATCGGCTTCTTGTTTAAGACAGCGGCACTCTTTTAATAATG
Organism: uncultured Dehalococcoidales bacterium; assembly: GCA_964514415.1. GTDB lineage: Bacteria > Chloroflexota > Dehalococcoidia > GIF9 > AB-539-J10 > CAZEQL01. Next base: position 16,181 of record CAZEQL010000002.1, on the reverse strand, counting down.
GCTCGCGGATTAATCTGTTCCCTCCGGGAAAGATGTAATCCAAAGTATAAATCTTAAATCTCTCTTCAATTTTTTGTAAACATTTCTAAGGAAATTCTTCTTCTGCTCCTCAATTCTGCGGGCAAATCTTTTTTGGCTTCTCTTCCCCTTCTTATGCTCTTTGTGGATATACCCTGTGCCTATTTTTGATTCTACCAGATTAGCGCCGTGGAAAATCCTATGGAGTGCAAGCCCTATGTGATCTAGTTCAGATAGACGGGTGGCACATCAGGCAATTCTTCCTTAAGGTTTGCTTCGAAGCTTCGCTGTTCACAATGGCAATGGGAGGAGGCAGAGTATCACTGATCATGTGGGCGAGTACAAAGGCTTTTAATTCGCTTTAGATTGAGTTAAACTTTAGCAAATATGGCGCAGAAGTATGATCCTCAGGAAATTGAAAAGAAATGGCAGGAGAAGTGGGCAACTGACCGCCTCTATGAAGTAAAAGAAGATAGTAATCGCCCCAAATTCTACGCTCTGACTATGTTCCCTTACACTTCGGGAGCTCTTCACATTGGTCATTGGTATGCCATGGCTCCGTCGGATGTTTATGCTAGGTTTAAGAGGATGCAGGGCTATAATGTGCTTCACCCCATGGGATTCGATGCTTTTGGATTACCGGCGGAAAATGCCGCTATCAGTCATGGGATTCATCCCTATAAGTGGACAACGAGAAATATAGAGGTTATGCGGCGTCAGCTTAAAAGTATAGGGGCGATCTATGACTGGAGCCGTGAGATAATTAGCTGCCTTCCCGAATATTATAAGTGGACGCAGTGGTTTTTCTTGAAGCTTTATCATGCTGATTTGACGTATCGGGCTAAGGCGCCAGTTAATTGGTGTCCTAGATGTCAGACAGTGTTGGCTAATGAACAAGTGGTGAGTGAGGGATTTTGTGAGCGTTGTGGTGCACCAGTGACCAAGAAGGATTTGGAGCAGTGGTTCTTCCGAATTACCAAATATGCTGAAGAACTCCTTGACTATAGCTGTATAGACTGGCCGGAACGCATAGAGATAATGCAGGAAAACTGGATTGGTAAAAGCGAAGGCGCTGAGATTTCCTTCGAATTGGAACGTGAGGGAGTGCAGCAGAGGGAGATAAAGGTATTTACCACCCGCCCCGATACTATCTTTGGAGTGACCTTTTTTCTTCTGGCTCCAGAGCATCCTTTGGTTTTTCAATTGACTACTTCGGAGCACAAGGCTGAAGTGGAGAGATATGTTACTTGGTGTCGGCGGCAAGCTGAATATGAGCGAACAGCCTTGGGTAGGGAAAAGACAGGAGTCTTTTTGGGGAGTTATGTCATCAACAAGTTAAATGGGGAGCGAGTGCCTATTTGGATTACTGATTATGTGTTGCCGACTTATGGCACTGGAGCAGTAATGGGAGTTCCTGCTCACGATGAGCGAGATCTTGAATTTGCCAGGAAATTTAACCTTCCTGTTCGCTCAGTCATTGCTCCTCCAGGATGGCCAGGTGAAGAGTTGTTAGAGGCATATACAGGGCCAGGTGTGATGATAAATTCCGGTGGGTTTACTGGCTTATCGAGTGAGGAAGGGACCGAGGCAATTTGCGATCTGTTGGAGGGAAAAGGATGGGGCAAGCGAGCTATTACCTATCGCCTTCGTGATTGGCTTATCTCCAGGCAACGGTATTGGGGGGCACCTATACCCATGGTTTATTGTGATAAATGTGGCATAGTTCCTGTGCCTGAGGAGGACTTGCCTGTTTTGCTTCCTCCTGATGCCGAGTTTAAGCCCACCGGGGAATCTCCTCTTAAAAATTGCCAATCATTCGTCAATACCACCTGTCCTAAGTGTTCTGGACCAGCACGAAGGGAAACTGATACCATGGATACCTTTATGTGTTCCTCCTGGTATTTCTTGCGCTACGCCAGCCCTAAAACCGATGATGCTCCCTTTGATGCTAAAAAGGTGAAGTATTGGTTGCCTGTGGATTTATACACTGGGGGCGCGGAGCATGCCGTTATGCATCTCTTCTATGCCCGTTTTTTTATTAAAGCGTTGAGGGATATGGGCTTGGTTGAGTTTGACGAACCATTTACTCGCCTTTTCAATCAAGGAATCATAATTTATCGTGGTAGCAAGATGAGCAAGTCTAAGGGTAATGTAATCGCCCCGGACGAATATGTAGCTAAATTGGGGGCTGATGCTGTTCGTGGGTATCTTATGTTTATCGGTCCTTGGGAGATGGGTGGAGAATGGAGCGATAGCGGCATTATAGGCATTAGCCGTTGGCTAAACAGGATTTGGAACTTAGTAGAAACGAGCTACATTAGACAGGCTGTCGAGCCTGGGGCAGAGAAAGAATTTCGTTATGTTACTCATAAGACGATTAAGAAAGTAACCGAGGATTTGGGAAAATTCCGTTTTAACACTATGCTAGCTAGCCTCATGGAATGTAGCAATTATTTGTCCAAGGTCAAAGAGACAGGAAAAGTCTCAGATTTACTGTGGCAAGAAGCCGTTAGCTATTTTTTGCTTCTCCTCGCCCCTACTGCTCCCCATCTTACTGAGGAATTATGGGACAGGACTGGGCATCCTTACAGCATTCACAATCAATCATGGCCCAAGTTTGATGAACAACTAACTCGGGAAGAAGAGATCACACTAGTCATTCAGGTAGATGGCAAGCTACGGGATAAGGTATTTGTGCCTGCTTCCATCAACGAGACTGAGGCTAAAGAACTGGCGTTGGGGCGGGAACGAGTGAAAGCTTATACTAATAGTAAGAAAATTGAGAATATTATTTATGTTCCCAAGCGGGTGGTAAATATCGTAACGAAGTAAGAGAAAAAATGCGGATAACTTTTATTGGCGGTGGCACTATGGGAGAAGCGATGGTTAAATGTCTTCTGACCAAGGGGGTAGTTGTACCGCGGGATATTGTAGTTAGCGATGTTAGCTTACCACGGCGTGAGTTGTTGAGCCAAGAATATAGAATCAACACTTTAGCTGATAATGGGAAAGCAGTAGAGGGTGCCGACTTGATTATTTTAGCGGTAAAGCCTCAGAATTTATCTCAGGCGATGGGGGGATTAAAGAATCTATCGCCGGAGCAAGTGGTGTTATCTATAGTGGCTGGTGCTAATTTACCTGACTTATGTCAAAGTTTAAACCATTCCTCTGTAGTTCGGGCTATGCCTAATATGCCAGCGCAAATTGGCGAGGGTATGACTGTGTGGACAGCAACTGCTGAAGTCAGCCAAAAACAGAAGGAGGGGGTGCAATCTGTCCTTGGGGCTTTAGGCGAGGAAATTTATGTTCCTGATGAAAAATATGTAGACATGGCTACAGCTTTGAGTGGAAGCGGGCCAGCTTATGTGTTTCTTTTTATTGAAGCGCTTAGCGATGCCGGCGTGCATATTGGCTTGCCTCGAGAGATAGCTCAAAAATTGGTCATACAAACCATGATTGGCTCTACCCTTGCCGTGCAAAAGATAGGCAAACACCCCGCTGAGCTGAGAAACATGGTTACTTCACCGGGAGGAACCACCACTGAAGCTCTTCTTCGGTTGGAAAGAGGGGGCTTGCGCGCTCTCTTACTCGAAGCTGTTACTGCTGCCTATGACAAAGCTAAGCATCTTTAGGTAAGTTGCAAGAGATGATGGATTCACTGCTTGAATATCGCAATTGTCCCAATTGTGGGCAGAATGACTTTGAGGTGATTTTCGAATCTAACATGGAAAATAGCGATTTCCAAGAAGGGGTAGAGACTGTGTATATGCTACCGGGAAGCAAATATGGTAGGCACGTTAAGTGTAAGAAATGTCATTTCACATATGTAAATCCCATTGAGAGAGCGAGCAAGATCAATGAGGATTACTCTGAGATGGAAGGCGGCGATGCCTCTATTGTTCGAAGGAGTCGCTTGCGAGCCAGTAAATCACAGGTACAACTAATTAAAAAGTACAAGAATGGCACAAGCCTTTTAGACATGGGTTGTGGAGAGGGGTTTTTCCTGTTTAATGCCTCCAAGGCAGGATATATTACTAAAGGAGTTGAGTTATCACGAGACGCAGCAGCATACGCAAAAAGGGAATTTGGCTTAGATGTAGAAGCAAAACACTTTGAGGAAGCACAATTTCCAGAAAATTGTTTCGATGTAGTTACCCTATGGCAGGTTTTGGAACACGTTCCGTACCCACTTGTGACCCTTAAAGAAGTTCACCGGATACTCAAGCCTGAAGGGCTGCTGGTGGTATCAACTCCAGATATTGGGGGGATGCCTGCGAGGATTCTTGGAAGGAGGTGGTGGAATGTAAGGAGGCTTCATGTCAACCAATTTACCACAGAAACCCTTGAGGATATCCTTAAGAATGCCGGGTTCAAAAATATGTCTTCTGTTTGTTATAGGGAAACCATAAGTTTACTTATGCTATTTATACCGATACTAAGGCTCTTGAAGGTGTATGAACCATTAAAGGCCCTGCTTTACCCCAATTCTATCTTAGCAAAGGTTATGGATAAGGTGCAGTTTATTTATCCCTCAAAACTCGACAACTGCAGCATGCTTGGTTTTAAATAGGAGTTCAAAAATGGCAAAACTTTCTCTGTTGCAGGGAATTAAGCTGGGCAAAAGGGGACTTTATAACTATATAACTAATCGTCCCTTAGTAGTTTCTTGCGAGGTAACGCTTTCTTGTAATTGCAACTGTCGGCATTGTGATCTTGGTGGGATAATAAAGGATGAGAAGCAACTTAAACCAGATGATTATGGTAATTTAACGCGACTTCTGAACCCGCCGGTAGTGCAAATCTCTGGCGGTGAACCACTTTTGCGTAAAGATATAGTAGATATAGTCAAGGCCATCAAACAGTCCAATGGGCTGCCGTACTTGATACTTGTTACCAATGGAGTGTTACTAAATGAGAGCAATTATCTGCCGTTGCATGAGGCTGGGGTAAATCAGTTTTCCGTATCGCTTGATTTCCCTGATGAGCGACATGAGGAATTTCGACGACACCGGGGTTTATATGGACACTTGGAGCAAACAATTCCTCGGTTAGCAAAATTTGGTTACCGGGATATTATTTTGAACACAGCCATAACGCGAGCTAATCTGAAAGAGATATTGCCTCTGGCAAAAAAGGCCATGGACTGGGATGTCGCTATATCATATAGTGCATATACTGCACTGCGAACAGGAGATAAGGATTACTGCGTTGATACCCGAGAGGAATTGGAAAATTTACGCCAATCCATTAACGAACTTATAGAGTTAAAGAGGGAAAGTAATCATGTAGTCAATTCTAAAGCTGTGCTTTTAAGTACTCTGAAGTTCTTTGAGCAAGGATACATGCCAAATTGCCAGGCAGGCAAGAGATTTTTTGTTGTAATGCCTGACGGAAGTTTCGTTCCATGTTCCCTGCATCGCAGCATGTATTCCACCCAAAAAGAGATGATTGAAGGTTTTTCGCGAACCAACCGATGTGGTGATTGCTATGTTGCTATAAGATCCTATAGCGAGCCATCATTTTGGAGCCAGCTAAGAAATATCCCTCAGTATGGCAAACAAGCTTTCACCCGAAATTTTTGATGAACTTTATCTTAAGTAACAACTGGAGTCTTGTCCGGGTGGAGATTATGCCACTTTTCTAGAAGTTGCTCATGTGTTTCTTTGTGATCAGGATCGGGAATGCAGGCATCTACAGGACAAATCTCAGCACATTTGGGTGATTCAAACCAGCCGACACATTCAGTGCACTTATCGAGGTCAATAACGCAAATCTCTTTCCCTTCGCTTATTGCCTCATTTTTGCATTCCGATTCACAAGCGCCACAGTTAATGCATTCATCAGTAATTTTATATGCCATCTTTAGCACCTCCTTAAATGCGGAGGCTTACAGCCTCCAAAACAATCCTTCTTCGCGCTTATACTTTCCTTAGTGCTGTTTTATCATCAATTAAGTTGCTTGGCTTCCTCTGAGTGACATTGCTTCAGAGAAAGAAGCTTCGCTAGTCTAATCTAGACTAACTGTTGAGAATTAAGCCGCGCCTATTCTGAATACCTTGGTTCTGCATGTGGAGCAAATTTCACGCACTGCTAGCTTCCCATTTTTAGGAGTTATAGCCTGTGGATTTTTATCTCCCTTTTCCTCAGCTAGTGTATCGTATTATACGAGGCAATGTCAATGCTGCGAATTAACGCTGTTGATGTTATACGATTTTGTCATCTCTAACTGTTAAGCGAAAATGTCACCATGTGAAGGAGATGGTGGCATTTTCATTGAACAATAACACAAGCCTAGGTTACTTGAACCAAGTGACATAATCATAGTACAATACAAAGCTTACTAGAGGTTAGCGGAATGCGAGTCACCGGTGGCAACTCAAAAGGAAGTCGGTTAAAAACCCTGCAAAAGCACTCAATTCGACCTACAACCAATGTAACAAGACAAGCTATTTCCTCTATTTTGGAGAATATTGCTAGCAGTTGGGGGCGAGTTCTTGATTTATACGCTGGTAGTGGTACTTTAGGTATTGAAGCTCTAAGCCGTGACGCAGAGTGGGTTGATTTTGTTGATCATAGGAAAAAATGTTGTGACATTATCAGACACAACTTGGAGAAAACAGGGGGATTAGATAAGGCTCATATTTACTGCTGCAGTGTAAACAGAGCAGTGACCTTCCTTAATAATAGTTATGATGTTGTCTTTATAGACCCGCCTTACTCGGACCCTTCTACAAATAAGTTATTGGTGAAGCTTGCTAACTCAAAATTAGTAGGAGAAAACGCTAGAGTAGTGGTTTGTCACGCAAATCGCTTTCCCTTAAGTTCTGACTATGATAGATTACATCTGGTTAAACAACGTCGCTACGGTGACACTTTTATTTCCATATATCAAAGGGGAGGTTAATTATGACAGTAGGAGTTTATCCCGGCACCTTTGACCCCATTACCAATGGGCACATGGATATTATTGAGCGAGTATCAGCGCTGTTCGACAAGTTGATTATCGGCGTCTATGAGAATCCTGGTAAACAGCCTCTTTTCTCTCTGGAGCAAAGGCTAGAGTTAGCAAAGAAAGCAATAGCTGGTTTACCCGATGTCCAGGTTAAACCTTTTGGGGGGCTTGCCGTGGATTTTGTACGTAAGGTAGGGGGGAAAGTTATAATTCGTGGGTTAAGGGTAAATTCTGATTTCGAGCGAGAATTCGAAATGGCGCTGATGAACAAAAAGTTGGCACCGGATGTTGAGCTAGTTTGCTTAATGAGCAGCACTCAATATCAATTCCTTAGTTCTAGCTTGATTAAGGAAGTGGCTATGCTGGGTGGCTGTCTTGAAGGCATGGTTCCTGACCATGTTGCTATTGCTCTACAAGAGAAGTCCCTTGCTGGGCATTCTAAAGTGAACATGCCCCTGTAGCTCAGGTGGATAGAGCAGCGGTTTCCTAAACCGCGTGTCGGGCGTTCGAGTCGCCCCAGGGGTACCACATAACATATTCCATCAAACACAATCTACTCCCACGAAGAAGTTTGGATGTTGGGCAGCTAACACCAATAGCTTTTGATGGAAGTATTGACATGATGCATACCAATGGTTATACTAGTAATCCTAAGGAGGGTATAACCAATGGCAAATATGAAAACTGCTATTTCAATGGAAAAGCCACTTTTTGAACAAGTGGATGCCTTAGCCCATGAATTAGAAATCTCGCGTAGCCATCTATTTGCGTTAGCTGCTCGCGAATTCATCCAACGTCATAAGAATCAAAAACTGCTCGACGCTATCAATACCGCCTACGCTGACCTACCTGACTCAGAGGAACAAACCACACAGCGATACATGCGAGCCCGACACCGTGAGCTGGTGAAGGACCAATGGTAATCAACCAAGGTGACATATTCTGGGTCGAATTTGGTGAGCCATCAGGGTCAGAGCCGGGCTATCGTCTCCCGCACGTGGTCATCCAGAACAATGTATTTAACCGCAGTCGCATTCAGACAGTGGTAGTGTGTACTTTGACTTCAAATCTTAAGCGTGCCAGGGCTCCAGGCAATGTACTTTTGGAGAAGGGCGAAGCAAATTTGTCCAAACAAAGCGTCGTAAACATATCCCAGGTCTTCACCGTAAACAAAAGCGATTTGGTCGAAAAAGTTGGTTCGCTGTCCCGTAATCGTGTCTATCAAATCATGGAAGGAATCCAACTGCTTACCGAACCTCGAGATATTGAAGAGTAGCATTTGATACTATGAGCCACCCCACAAGGCGCTGTAACAGACAACTAGGTATGAAGTGTGGATTGTGTAGGATTCATTAATTTCAGGGTCTACCCCATATCATTCTGCTGAATATTTGGTAGTGGGTCAATTTGAAATATGGGGAGCTAGACAAAAAAAGTTCAGGCATGTGATAATCATAGTATGCCTAAGCGTTCAAGTAAGAAGAAAATTCCTAAAGACACAAATGAATCAGCTGCTTTCATTGTGGAAGAAGCTGCTAATGAAACTGAGGGACCTCCGCCTGAAAAGAATCCACATGCAGTTGCTCTTGGCAAGTTGGGTGGCAAGAAGGGTGGTGTTGTTAGAGCACAAAAATTGACGGAAGACCAGCGTAAGGAAATTGCAAGGAAAGCTGCCCGTGTAAGATGGAGTGCCAGAATTACTTAAGCTAGACCTCGATGGCTTGCTTCGTTCGGGAAATCATTTGCTGAACTTGTGATAAGGCACGTGTTGCCCGAATATGTATTTCGGGATGCTCATTTTGGTAAACGCGGAAAATCTCGTCTGCAAAGGCAGGACCAATTTCAGCAATGCCTTGGAAATCTAACAGAACTTCCTTGAATTGGTCAAAACGGGCCAATACACGTCTTGCCTGGGAACGTGACACTAGCTGCTCGGTGTCATATCGTGCTAGTTTGACAGGAACGTGCGTGCGTGAAAAATCATGACCCAATTCCCCTGATGTAGCCCTTGTAAATATTTCCAAAGTTGTTTGGCGTGCTTGTGTATGAATTTTCATTGTAACTAATGTTCCTTCGGATTGATTACGCTCCTCAACCTCTATTAGCCAGTCGTCATCCTGTTTATTTACCCTATCAAAGAAAAGGTTGCTAGAAAGAATCGAGAATTCATCGAACATCCTCGATGTGAAGAAAATCCCTTCTCCTGTATGATGTGCTTGTTCTGAGGTCAGTTTCCCCTTAGTAAGCTCAAGTAATGCGTGCCTTGGGTCATGTAAGTTGAATGCTCTCTGAATCTTATTGAATATACCAACTCCGTAGTCGTAAATCTGTATCGTAACGAGCGCGGCATCACGTTCTATCTTGACCCATGCCTTAGCGGCTTCTGAGTGCGCAAGTACATTGTTTAGGATCTCAGTAACCCCATACTGGCAAATATCCAAAACGTTCTTGGGAAGGTTAGTCATCAAGGGCAATACATTCTGTCGCCATATCACATCTTCTTCAAAGCCTTGTGTCACATCTAGATGAAATATCTCGTCTACCAACTTCTTCAGTTCATATTTCCTAGCTTTTGTTTTGCCATTAGCTGTGAGTGTCCCATTATTCACTAATTGGCGCACATGCCTTGCTGCTGCTTGCCGTGTGATATGAAACTGCGACGCCGTTACATTGACGATGTCAGCAGGATGTTTACTAACATTCTTCAGGATATAGCTTCTGATTTCAGCAACTCGCTTTGTCATTGTAAATTCCCCTTTAATTTATTGGTAACTTTTACTTGCATTATTGTAACCCATAATTTGTAATATTGTCAACTTTCTCTGAAGATATTGTAAAATATGTATTGTCAATAGGGGTACTTTGAAGCTAAATTAGCCAATCTACATATATATCTGTTTCGCTCGTACCTTTACCACAAACTACCTTATCGGTGTTGGGAACGGTCTGACTTTGCAGAGGATATTGGGATACGAGACCCTGGAAGTGACACGGTGGTATGTTAATCAAACCGCTTCCCATGTAATAGTCTTGAGATTCTGCCTTTCGCCTATGGACAGGCTGGTTGCCCAAAACGGTCAGCGTAGTAGAGACTAGCTTTAGCTTCATTCTGCTTGAAGAATAGCGAGATAACATGCTTGGAAGGGGGCTTGCCGCTCAGCCCTATTATACACGCTTTTCGAACCTGAAAAGCAAGAGAAACCAGCCTCTTTTCCCAGCGAGTCAGACGACCGGTTTTTCCTGACCTACCGCCACTTGCTTGCCCGATTTTACCATACTTGCCTGCCAGGCAACAATTGGCTTAAGATAGTATTTTAGGACCAGACGATTAAAGCACTGCTTATCTGTCCGGTCGCCATTTGATTCATACTGTGTGAACCGCCGATTAGTTCTAATCCACTCAAGCCCGTCATTTCGTACAAAAGGTAAAACCAAGACGTTCGAGAAGACCGTTACTCCCATCTGTTGAGTAGCCCTCTTCCAGGTAGGTAGGCCGGGCTATCCAGTGTTGTACCGGTCGAACAGTTCTCTTAAGAATTCGTGGCCACGTTGCAAATACATATTGCAGATCGAGTTTCCAAGCTCCCGCTCACCAGCCAAGTAGACCTTTTCAACCGCTGAGATTATGTGCTGGACGTCATAGTCAGGGTATATGTCGTTATTCAGCATCTCAAGAACCACCAGGCCAGCGTTGCGTGGTGAAGCGTCGGCCAGCCGATTTAAGTTCTCCACAAGCGTAGGAGTGTCGTGACCTCGGTCCGCGTACTTTGCAGTCAGCTTTAGCCAGCCAAGAGATTCTTCGTCAATCGAGTTGAGGTACACAGACATCTTTGCCAGGTGAGATAGCATCACCTTTTCGTCGGTAGTCAATTCTTGTTTTTGCTCGTAGTGGTCAGCGATTAGCTTCCACAGGGCCAAAGCTTTGGATGAGTCTGGTCGCATTTTCAATCAACCCAGTCCTTACACAGTAATTCAGCCTGCTCCAGGACAGTTAATGTAGCCTTCTCCTGCTTGTCTGGTGGATACCCATACTTTCGCAGCAGCCGCCTGACTGTTATCCGCAGCTTAGCACGAGCACTTTCCCGCACAGTCCAATCTATGGTGACATTACGCCGCACCGCTTCTACTAGCCCCCGAGCTATTGTTTTCAAAGTCTCATCGCCAAGCACTTTCACCGCGCTATCATTGACCTCAAGAGCATCGTAAAAAGCCACTTCGTCTTCTGTTAGGCCCAGTTTCTCACCGCGAGATTTAGCCTCACGCATCTCTTTAGCCAACTCGATAAGCTCCAAAATAACCTGGGCAGCCTCAATGGTTCGGTTCTGGTATCTCCGGATGGTTCTTTCAAGCATCTCCGCAAACGACCTGGATTGAACCAGATTCCTCTTCGCTCGCGCTTTAATCTCGTCATTAAGGAGCTTCTGCAACACCTCAAGAGCCAGATTGCGATGCGGCATTCCTTGAATTTCAGAGAGAAACTCGTCGGATAGGATGGAGATGTCAGGTCTTTTGAGGCCAGCGGCACTGAATATATCAACTACTTCATCGGATGATACGGCCCTGGACACGATTTGGCGAACAGCTAAATCCAGTTCCTCCTCTGGCTTGCCAGGCACACGTGTGTTCTTGGCTATGGCTGACTTAATAGCCTGGAAAAAGCCAACATCGTCCTTGATTCTCAATGCCTCGCTGTGCGGGACAGACAGAGCGAAAGCCTGCGACAGTTCAGTCACAGCTTGTAGCAGCCGTGCCTTTCCATCCTCCTGGCTTAAGATATGCTCCATAGCTGCTGGAATAACCGCCAATCGTTCAGCAGGGGTGCCGATTATGAACTTGGAGTAGTCAAAGTCATGGAACATGGCAGAGACGACCTCATATTTCTCCAGCATGATTGCTACGGCCTCTTCCTGGGGGATGCCTGTATCACGGCGTGAGCCTTCCGTGTAGTCAGCCAGTGCCTTCTTTAGCTCATCCGCTATACCAAGGTAGTCCACTACCAAGCCACCAGGTTTATCTCGGAAAACACGATTAACACGGGCTATGGCTTGCATCAGACCGTGACCACGCATTGGTTTATCGATATACATAGTATGCAGGCAGGGCGCATCGAAGCCGGTAAGCCACATATCACGGACGATAACCAATTTCATCGAGTCTGAGGGGTCTCTCATTCGCTTTTTGATAGTCTCACGGCGAAGTTTGTTGCGTATATGAAGCTGATAGTTTGCGGGGTCGCTCGCTGAACCGGTCATAATCACTTTGATAGCACCTTTATCGTCATCTTGATGATGCCAGGAGGGACAGAGTTTAATGATGGCATCGTAGAGGTCTACACAGATACGACGGCTCATACAGACTATCATCCCTTTACCATCCATTACTTCAAGGCGCTGCTCAAAATGATTTACAATGTCTCTTGCCACAAGGTTTATCCGCTTCTCCGTGCCAACCATTGCTTCCAGCCGGGCCCACTTGTTCTTGAGCTTCTCTCTAACACTCTCCTCCTCGCTTTCGGTTACCTCCTCAAATTCAGGGTCTATGTGCGGTCTTTCGTTTTCTTTCAGCTCAATCTTCGCCAGGCGGCCCTCGTAGAAGATGCGAACGGTAGCGCCATCAGCCACTGCCTGCTGTATATCATAGATGCTGATGTAATCTCCGAACACTGCCGGAGTACTTCTGTCTGCCTTTTCTATGGGCGTTCCGGTGAACCCTATGAATGAAGCATTGGGTAGAGCATCCCGCATGTTCCGCGCTAATCCGTCAATGAAGTCATATTGACTGCGATGAGCCTCGTCAGCAATAACTACAATGTTAAGTCTGTCTGAAAGCGGAGGAAATCTATCCCCATTTCCTGGCAGGAATTTTTGAATGGTTGTAAATATGATGCCCCCGGAAGCTACCTTTAACAGTCTCCTCAAATGTTCCCGACTCTCGGCTTGCTCCGGCTCTTGTCGGAGAAGATCCTGGGCTAATGCGAAGTTATCAAACAGTTGCTGGTCGAGGTCGTTCCTGTCAGTGAGCAATACCAGCGTAGGATTTTCCATGAGCGGATGAAGGATTATCTTACCGGCATAAAACACCATGGTAAGGCTCTTGCCCGCCCCCTGCGTGTGCCACACCACGCCAACGCGTCTGTCTCCCCTTGGTGAAGTGGCTTTCACCGTGGCAGCTACCGCCGCATTAACAGCGTGATATTGATGGTAGGCTGCCATCTTCTTGGTTATCTTAGAGCCGTCTACCTCGAAAAGGATGAAGTGGCGTACCAAATCGAGGAAGCGACTCTTCTCGAATATGCCATTGAGCAGCACCTCCAGTTCTGGAATATCTTTTTGGTTAACGGTTGCCCCGTCGCTGGTGCGCCAGGGCAGAAACCACTCCCAGCCAGATGTTATCGTCCCCCCGCGAGCCTCAGTGCCGTCGCTAATGACCAGCATTTCGTTATATGTGAAAAGGGAGGGTATATCCATCTTGTAGGTCTGAAACTGCTTGTAGGCTGCCTTTATCGTGGCGTTTTCGTCAGCGGGGTTTTTTAGCTCTATCACCGCAAGTGGCAGGCCATTCACAAAAACGACCAGGTCAGGGCGTCGGTTCTGCTGTCCTTCAATAACTGTGAACTGATTGACTACCAGCCAATCGTTACTCTCTGGGTGGGTAAAATCCACCAACCACACCTTATCACCGACAATCCGTCCCTCTTCATTGTGGTATTCCACATCCACACCCTCGGTCAGCATCTTATGAAACTGGCGGTTATTAACAATGAAGTTGGGACTACCAGGACGGGTGATCTTTCTGAAGGCATCCTCTAATGCTTCGGCCGGTATATCTGGGTTTAGAGCAACCAGAGCGGAGCGCAGCCGTTCCTCCAACACTACATCAGCGTAGCTTCCCCGCTCAGGATAAGGACCATCGCAGGCGATATCCGGCCCGGGCAGATACTGATAGCCCAGTTTCTTGAACCAGTCAATGGTGGCTTCTTCGACAACGGATTCTGTAATGCAGATACTCGTCATGCCAATTCTCGATCAAATCGCTCCGGACTCCATATCTCCTCACAGATATACTGATATAGCTTCTGACGTTCGTCCAAGGACGTCTTGGTAAACTGTGCGGGATATGGCTTGAAAGGCAAACCGGATCGCTCTTTGTAACTGAGAAATGATGGATTGCTCTTGTAGCAATTGGCGTGAAGAGTCTTCGCAAGCATGTTCTGGCCAAAGTATTCATCCAGTTTGTCTTCGTAGGTATCGGCACTGAAACTCTGATTAACACCACGTGGTAGCAATATCAATCCACCGATACGATTACGGTATTGGTCAAACTCGTAAGGATGGTCAAATTCATCTGTATGCTGCTCATATTTATCAGCCCAGATATGCTCTATTTCAAATGGCTTCTTGATATCCCTTGACACGTAAGTAAGGAAACTGCTTTCTACCCCGCACCTTTTCTCTATATGGTGGGTAATTCGTGCTAGTAAGAAATGAATCCGATAACGATTCTGCTGATGCACGTAGAGATGCTCTACCCCTTCAAAAGTTTCCTCCATTTGCTGCACTTTGCTCTTCAGGAATTCGACTAGACTTGGAACATCGAGCCCGCGTATTTCCTTCATGAGGTTGAACATGGTATAGACTATTGATGAATAGCCGAGCGTTCGGGAATTTACAATACGGCGTGCGATGAAAATGTCTATGTAGCCAGCTACCAGTCGCATCTTCTTGTCCACAGTCGCCACGTCATCTTCGGGTCTAATAGCTGCCAAGATTAGCGGCTCCTGCAGTGTGAAGTCGTTATGTGCACTGTAGTACACGTATTCCAATCCAGGTGTTAATTCCTTAGCTGCTTGGTGAAGTCGCAGATAGTGTGTGCTGTAGTGGTCGAATAGGCGGTGTATGAAATCATAGAAATCCAAATGTGTCGTCAACCCAACTCGCTTCTGGTTATCCCGTACCCATTTATGATAGCTGGTGCCTAAGCCTTCGAAATCATTGTTGACAGCGCCTTTTTTGCGCTCGCGTATGGTATCCGCGTACTGGGAGCGGAGCCATGATTTGAAGAAATCAGCTTCGGCTTCTTCCCTCTCAAGGAATTGAAGCAACCTCGCCCTCCACAGATCGTTGGCTTTTTGCTTAAGCTCCGGGTCGTCGATTCTGGACAGCAGATAGCCCTTAAGCATTTCAGTAGGACTCAGGCTCAAGCCGCGGTCGTTCATAGTTTCGAAGATAGCATAGGCGTCATCATCTGAATATGCTGTAATCGCTACCAGATCCACATCATCGATTAGCCAGTCTATGAAATACGGCAAGGTGTTGTTCTTCAACGTGTCCGGAAAAAGCTGCTCTATGTCCTTGTAGCGTGCGACAATGTTACGTATTGACTCCGGCCGTGCATCTGTCGGGAAATCCTCGCCGCGAAAAAGAGCCCTAATGTAGTCTGAGCGCTCCGGTACATCAATATTGAAAGACTTCTGTCCAAACCTTTCGGAATAGACAAACTTACTGACATCAACTCTATCAGAGTCCGGCTCATCCATCTGTAGATGGCTCAGATATATCAGAAGAAGCGTTAGTGATGTAAGTCGCTGCTGTCCGTCGATAATGAAATTCTGGTCGTTCTTGCGACTGATTACTATCGAACCCAGGAAGTAGTGGGGGTATTCCTGTACTTTGGTACGTGCATGCCCCTCTTCATAGCTTTGTAGGAACTTGCTCTCGAGATCCTCGAGCAATACTGAGATGTTCTCTTTTTTCCATTTGTACTCTCGCTGATAATAGTCGATTTTGTACTTAACGTTTTCCAGCAAGCCTCGCACAGTCTTTGGATACGCGTCTACTTGTTTGTTCATGGTTCCACCTCCAATAATTTCTCAGCATCCTTTAGCATGCCTCGCGCAGAGTATCTCCCTTAAGGGCTATCATGAATAGCCAGGGCAAATGTATTTTGACAAGAGCCAAATAATACACTACCATAATAACAGCTCATCTATCATGAGTAGAAGGAGTAACGATGCCGCCATATTAAGGCGGCGTCAGTTATTTTTGGTATTCCGCATAGTCTTTCATTGATTTCTTCTTCGTATGCCTGCGAAACTATTCACAAAAGTCAAAAAACCTATGTTGTGGTTGATAGAAAATCATAAATTGTGATAATCTTAGCGTAAGGCACTATGGAATTGAATTTCTATAATGTAGACCAACTTTGCGCCACT
>CAZEQL010000001.1:0-70896 GCA_964514415.1 uncultured Dehalococcoidales bacterium | reverse complement strand
CCACCGGGTCGGGCGAGTCTGTCTTGGTGATGGTGAGATGTGGAGTAGGAGGGGTATAAGTCCAATCCTTGGTAGCAGTGTCAAATACCGATGTATTGCCTGTCACTTCGCATCTTACCGTGCTTGTCCCAGTCTCGCTGGAAGTGATCACGGCATCCGCCTGGCCATTGACATCGGTTGGGCTCTCTGGAGTGCCAGAAAAGGAGCCCACACCGGTTATGCTCCAGGTTACACCCACACCTTCCATCACATTGTCATATTGATCATAGACTGTCGCTGTTAAATCATGGGTTGTGCCCACAAAATTGCTGCCTGTGGGGGGCACAAGCACTAACGTGGTAGCCACAGGGGTATAAGTCCAATCCTTGGTGGCGGTATCAAATACCGATGTATTGCCTGTCACTTCGCATCTTACCGTGCTTGTTCCAGTCTCGCTGGAAGTGATCACGGCATCCGCCTGGCCATTGACATCGGTTGGGCTCTCTGGAGTGCCAGAAAAGGAGCCCACACCGGTTATGCTCCAGGTTACACCCACACCTTCCATCACATTGTCATATTGATCATAGACTGTCGCTGTTAAATCATGGGTTGTGCCCACAGGGTTGCTGCCTGTTGGGGGCACAAGCACTAACGTGGTAGGCTCAGGCTCAGTGCTGCAGTGACCGGTTACGCTCTTGTTTCCATCTATGTGGATGGTAACGGGGTTATCGGTGCCAGTGGCATCTCCCGTCCAGTTATCAAAGTCACAACAGACATCGCTATCATCAGCCGTAAGGGTGACATCAGTGCCGCAAGGGACAGTAAAGGTATTACTTGTACCCGCAGATACCGTGCCCAGACTTCCAACCTGTATATCACAGCAGCCGGTGGAGGTAACAGTCAGAGTGCAGAGACACAGCTCTACCGTGACCTGAATATCATCGCTGCCTACACAACCATTAGAGTCGGTCACAGTGTAGGTCAGGTCATATGTATCTGCTGTACCTGAGTTAAAAATCGGATTTTGTACATTGGGGTCTAATAAATGTGCCGCACCATCTCCAGTCCAGCTATGAGTGGTATAGGTGCCAGAGCCCCCCGAAGGATTGCCATGGAGTTGCAGGTTAACGCCTACACACACTATAGCAGGGTCAGGCGTAATGCTTGCCGTAGGCGCCTCAAATACCGTTATTTCTGTCAGAGGAAATACTGCAAAAGCGGGAAGACTTTCATAATTGGTATAGTCCACCCTCGTGTCGGGATAAACATCTATTACCAGTGAACCCGGGCTAATTGTACCGTCAAAGGTGACATCGAAGGTTATGGTTTCTGTTACACCTATGCTGATGATGCCTAGGTTCCAGGTCAGAGTCTGTCCACTCCAGGAACTCGGCGGAGGACTGGCGCTGCCATCCACATAATTAACACCAGTGGGCAGAACCTCGGTGACCACGACATTGGTGCCGGCTATGTTGGATAACTCTCCGGCAATCTCTTCATATATATGCTCTAAGTCACTCGCGTCTGGCGCATAGTAATATGTACCACCGGTTATATCGGCGATATTCTGCATCAGGGCCGCATCGACATCGGGCCCCAAGCCAATGGCGTAAATGACAATATTGTTGCCGGCAGCATCATATGCTGCATCTATAGGGTCAGCCCCGACATTATTTCTACCATCAGAAAGCAATATCTCGGCGTAAACTACAGGTGGCCTAACCCTGCCATTACCCATAAGCTCATCGGTAGCCATATTAATACCATCGCCTATGCCAGTATTACCATCGGCCGTTAAGCCTGCTATGGCAGTTGTTACATCCGACTGGATAGGTGTCAATCCTTGGTCAAGTATTGCATACCAAGGACCCCATTCTATACACCAAAAAAGGAACCACTTTAAACAGTCACGATATGAAAAGGATACCAGCCCTGAGCGGTCGTTAGCGGGGTCGAGCAAATTCACAAAAGTTGTGGCGGCGCTCTTGGCAGCAGCAAGTTTCGCTCCTTCCATGCTTCCAGAGCGGTCTATGATGAGCATGATATCCAGTGGGAGTGGTACTGGCTCGCCAGCACCGGTAACCTCAAGCGTTATCTCCGCCTCGCCGTTTATACAGGCATCCGTAGCGCTCTTGGCGGTTTCCAGATGGGGCGGACCGCATAGTGGCCCTGTTACCCAGCCATGAGCTATGTTGCCACCAGCCTTAGTACCAACTTTAACAAGGCCTTCGGCATGGTCGCCTTCTAATCTAAACCAAACTGTTCTCGTCTCACCACCACTATAGCCTTTATCGAATTTTATTCCTGTTATCCCTGTATTCGGATCTGTTCCGTACTCCCAGGGTGTTTCAGAAACATCTTCGATGGCTGTTTCATCACACCATGATATGGCCCAGTGACTCAAGGCAGGACTGGAGCCAGAGGTTACGCTATACGTCCACGTTGAATATGTCCCATCAAAGGTATGACTGACGAAAGTTATATCATGGTCGCCAATTGACGCAGCCACCACTGGCGTTAGCTTCGCTGGTTTCTTAGTTCCCGAACTCACGCTTGCTCGATGTGGCGAAACAAGGCTGCCGCCGGGATATGCGGCAGTTTCCAGAATATACAAATTCGCGGTATCAGCCTCGCCACTAATATAGGTGCCTGTTACTACCCAGTCTCCTGGCTCTCCTGAAATATATGTATTACCTTCCCAGCTTCCACCAGCCTCAGGCTGTATGGTGAACTTTGTATCCTGGGTGACATCGCCCAAGCCGTTATCTCTGGCATCAAAAGCCTCAGCGGAGTAAGACTGGTTCTCCTCACCTCCGGCCTTTATCAAGGCGGCATCGGGTGAGATTACGATGCAGTCCACAGAGATGACATTTTCTGAGCCTGCAGTCACATTGGCAGCCCCATCTTCACCCGCCAGCACCGGTGTAGCTGCAGCGGGCAGCGCCATGGTAATCAGCATTATCACGCTGAGCAGAGAAAACATTATCCTCTTCATATTTATCTTTTTCATTTTCGTCCTCCGTATCAAGACCAAATGACTATTACTTTAGTCATATAGTTAGTCGCTAGAAAAAGTAAAATCCCTCACTTTTCCAGTACTTTTGGGGGATTTTTTGAGATTTGCTAATTAAGTGGCATCTCGTTCACCACCTCTATTCCACTTTACCCTCAGATATGGTTCAAATCAACCTCAACCTCGATTTAAGGCTAGCATACTTTTTTCACATAGTCAATAAGTCCTGGCCAATAAGTCGCATGACCCCTTAATCCATGGATTCGTCGAGCGGACACCCCACCACCGGGATTGCCACGCCTTCGGCTCGCAATGACAAAGGGGGGCTCGCAATGACACCACGCCTGTCATTGCGAGGAGCGCAGCGACGAAGCAATCTCGGTGGGGGGAGGCTTGGCCGGGGACAAGCCCCGACCCTACGAAGCATAACCGTAGTGGCGGGGTTCATCCCCGCCTCAAGTTCTATATGCCCTCCGCGGAGATTGCCACGCTGCGCTCGCAATGACAAAAGAGGGGCTCTCAATGACACCACGTCTTCTTGAGGGCTGAGAGAGTCCTCTCCCTCAATCGGAAAGAATCATGGAGAGGGCAATTTTAAGTGGGTATGTCCTTATTTTAGTGGATTTGCTATTTCTATTCCCTCAAACCTTCGGAAATCCGCTTCATTAACAGTATAAATCGTCTTGACCCTGTTCTCCAGCATGGTAGCCACAATCTGGGTATCGAAAATGTCCAATCCCCTAACCTGATAGCGCATTGCCAATTCCAGAGTGAGCCTTAAGGTGCTCTCCCTGAGGTAAAGCTTGGGGATATTAGATTCCAGATATCCGTTGATAGCCTCAGCAGCTTCATCCGGGCTTAAGGGTTGGCTCATCTTCTTAGGGTTGGTCACTACAGCGTAGAATTCAGCTAATACCTGGGATGATACACAAGCTTTAAGCTCCCCGCTGTTTACTCTCTCGATTATATCCCTGGCGTTGGCGTGATAAGGACTGTCCTCATTAGCAGCATAGATTAATATATTGGCGTCGAGAAAGACGAGGTCATTCATTACATATCCTCATAAATCTCTCTCCTGGAAAGGGCGCCACGAATCTCTCCCATGTGGTAGGTTTTTAACTTGATAGGCTTTTCTAACTTTGCCCCTCTTGTCATTGGAGAGATTGCCTCTTTCTCCCTCAGCCACTCATCAAGGCGACCCTGAGGGATTCGCCATCTACCACCTACCTTAATAGCTGGCAGAAGCCCCTGCTCAGCTTTGCGGGTGATTGTTTCTATTCGCATCCTCAGCATGTCGGCAACCTCTTTAGTGGTAAGTAACTTCTGCATCTCTGATACCCCCTATGTCTCCCTATCCTTAGCCTGCGGCCTTTCATATTAACATACCCGGGCCAAAGGCTACCTCTGTGGAGAAACTTCTTTTCCAGCCTGATATTAGGGCATAAAAGGTAATCTGTCAAGCTTTTAATGATGTAATTGATAATAGAAGCGAAATGACAGGAGGCGAAGGGGTCAGGATGATGTTTTGTAGTTGCCTGATTTATCAGGCGTAGTGGGGGATTGCCACGCCTTCGGCTCGCAATGGCAAAAGGGTTGGTCGCTGAGGGAGTCCTCTCCCTCAATCAGGAAGGATACTGGAGAGGGCAATTTTAAGTGGGTTTGTCCTTATTTTAGTGGATTCGCTATTTCTATTCCCTCAAACCTTCGGAAATTCGCTTCATTAACGGTATAAATCGTCTTGACCCTGTTCTCCAGCATGGTAGCCACAATCTGGGTATCGAAAATGTCCAATCCCCTAACCTGATAGCGCATTGCCAATTCCAGAGTGAGCCTTAAGGTGCTCTCCCTGAGGTAAAGCTTGGGGATATTAGATTCCAGATATCCGTTGATAGCCTCAGCAGCTTCATCCGGGCTTAAGGGTTGGCTCATCTTCTTAGGGTTGGTCACTACAGCGTAGAATTCAGCTAATACCTGGGATGATACACAAGCTTTAAGCTCCCCGCTGTTTACTCTCTCGATTATATCCCTGGCGTTGGCGTGATAAGGACTGTCCTCATTAGCAGCATAGATTAATATATTGGCGTCGAGAAAGACGAGGTCATTCATTACATATCCTCATAAATCTCTCTCCTGGAAAGGGCGCCACGAATCTCTCCCATGTGGTAGGTTTTTAACTTGATAGGCTTTTCTAACTTTGCCCCTCTTGTCATTGGAGAGATTGCCTCTTTCTCCCTCAGCCACTCATCAAGGCGACCCTGAGGGATTCGCCATCTACCACCTACCTTAATAGCTGGCAGAAGCCCCTGCTCAGCTTTGCGGGTGATTGTTTCTATTCGCATCCTCAGCATGTCGGCAACCTCTTTAGTGGTAAGTAACTTCTGCATCTCTGATACCCCCTATGTCTCCCTATCCTTAGCCTGCGGCCTTTCATATTAACATACCCGGGCCAAAGGCTACCTCTGTGGAGGGACTTCTTTTCCAACCTGACATTAGGGCATAAAGGGTGATTTGTCAAGCTTTTAATGATGTAATTGATAATAGAAGCGAAATGATGATCAAGCAAGAGGCTGGGGGGTTGGGGTGAGAGCCTTCGCGGAGCTTGCCCTGAGCCGTGTGAGATTCTTCGCTACGCTCAGAATGACAGGAAGCGAAGAGCTCAGGATGACAGGAAGCGAAGAGCTCAGGATGACAAAAGGGGGGTGCTAGGGGGAAGATCAATTGGGAGAGGACAAGCCTCTCCCCTACGGAGTAACCATACGTAACCGTAGTGGCGGGGTTTATCCCCGCCTCAACCCCTGGGAGGGCACAAGACCCTCCCCTACGATAGATAATCGTAGCATCGAGGCTTTAGCCTCGATGTGTGGGTCTGAAGACCCACACCTACAGACCCACACCTACAGACCCACACCTACAGACCCACACCTACAGACCCACACCTACAGACCCATGTTTATAGTGCTTTGTAGTTGCCTGATTTATCAGGCGTGGTGGAGGATTGCCATGCCTTCGGCTCGCAATGGCAAAGGAGGAGCTGGTGATGACGAGAGAAAAAAGGTTCGGACTTATCCCAGTAATTTCTCTACTGAAATGTCCTCATCAAGATCTTCCCAGTGGATTCCCACTCCCTTACCAATAAGTCGCCACTTGTTTCTCTGCTCATCTGTAGCATTGCGCAGAGAAGGGAACCATTCCAATGAAACAGCGATTTCACGTCCATCGGATAACTGGACATGCATCCGCTCGGCATCAAATTGAACGCCAGTAGCCAGAACATTAGTTACTTTAACTGCCGAAGTATTCATACCATTTCTCCAGGAACAAATGTCTATTTTCCTCTGTCTACCATGCCGTAATACCGTTGGCATTAATGCCTCATTCTTTTTTTGTCTCTCAGCTTTAACTATTTTCCCGCTGAAGTTAGCACATTCCCCCTGGCTAGTCAATGAGCCATAGCCAAAAGGTCGCATGACCGAGGGGAGCCTCCGCTCAGCTTCTTCACGGAGCCTGCTATGGTGAGGCAAAACATTGAGGCAGTGACGAGAGGAAGGAACTGAAAAAGAGATTCTTCGCGGAGCTTGTCCTGAGCCGTATGAGATTCTTCTCCTTCACTTCGTTTAAGGCTTCGGCTCACACGCTCAGAATGACAGGAGGCGAAGGGGTCAGGATGATAGGAGGCGAAGGGGTCAGGATGACAGGAAGCGAAGGGGTCAAGATGATGTTTTGTAGTTGCCTGATTTATCAGGCATAGCAGGGGATTGCCACGCCTTCGGCTCGCAATGACAAAGGGGGTTTGGTCGGGGCTTGTCCCCGACCCTACGAAGCACAACCGTAGTGGCGGGGTTTATCCCCGCCTCAACCCATGGGAGGGCACAAGACCCTCCCCTACGATAGATAATCGTAGCATCGAGGCTTTAGCCTCGATATGCGGGTGTTGCACGGGTCTACAGACCCATACCTATAGACCCGCATCTACAGATGCATGTTTGCCATGCCTTCGGCTCGCAATGGCAAAGGACGTCCTCTAAGCCATGGGTAAAAAGTCACATGACCAAATTCTCGTGTGAAACGGTACCAATAGTTGATGTCTACCAGGGTAGCTGGCTGTTAGATTTTAAATGGGATGAGAAGGCTGAGATATTCAATTATAGTTCTGGCAGTGATTGGTGTGGCACTGGGTGGCTTCCTGGTGAATGCGGCAGCACTTGCTGAGGAAACTGTACCTGCCCGTAATGCTGCGCCTGTTTATAACAGCGATACCATAACCTACAGTAGCGATGACATGAGCCAAGTCTCTTCCCCTGAGATAGCGAGTTCATCAAGTGATAGCTATGTAAGCCTGCGCTGGGGGGTAAGCAAAATCGAGGCGCCTCAGGCATGGCAAATAGCCAGAGATAGTAAGCCTGTTATTGTGGCCGTTCTGGATACCGGCATTGATGAGGATAATCAGGATTTAGGTGACAGGGTTATAGCTCAGGTGAATTTTACCGATAGTGCGACAAGCGACGACCTTTATGGCCATGGGACTCATATGGCTGGCACCATTGCTGCTATCGCTCCCGAATGCCAGTTAATGAATGTCAAGGTGGCTGACGATGGCGGCAAATGTGAGCCTTCCACAGTGGCTAAGGGCATCATCTGGGCGGTGGACCACGGAGCCAGGGTTATCAATGTAAGCCTCTGCGTGAAATCGTCGCCAGATTTGGAAGAGGCGGTAAACTATGCCTGGAGTCGCGGAGCGGTAATTGTGGCGGCGGCGGGCAACGAAGGTAAGTCAGCGCCGGCGTATCCCGCTTACTATGTTAATTCCCTTGCCGTAGCTGCTACTGATGAAGATGATTCCCTGGCATTACTATCCAACCATGGCGATTGGGTAGATGTGGCTGCTCCAGGCTTTGACATCTACTCCGAATTGCCCGACAATCAATATGGTTGTAAAATCGGCACTTCACCAGCAGCAGCTCACGTCTCGGGCGTGGCTGCTCTGGGCTTTAGTGTAGCTAAGGACACCAATGGCAACGGCGTAGTCAACGATGAAGTGCGGCAGGCAATTGAAAGTAGCTGCACTCCCATTGACGCCGATGGTGTGGGGGAAGGGCGTATCAACGCTTTAGAAGCAGTAACAGTGGTGATGCGCTCAAATTAGCCTCCTTATCTACTATTATGTAGGTGCGGGTCTGTAGACCCGCACATCGAGGCTTTATCTGAGGCATGAAGGAACGGATTCCTTCATGCTGAGGGAGAGGATTCCCTCAGCCCTCAAGAAGGTGTGGTGTTATTGCGAGCCGAAGGCGCGGCAATCTCCTACTATGCCTGATGAATCAGGCAACTACAAAATTTTTTAGGGA
Source organism: uncultured Dehalococcoidales bacterium (assembly GCA_964514415.1). GTDB lineage: Bacteria > Chloroflexota > Dehalococcoidia > GIF9 > AB-539-J10 > CAZEQL01. The sequence continues at coordinate 62,559 of CAZEQL010000001.1, read as the reverse complement.
CAGGCATGGGTCTGTAGGCGTGGGTCTTTAGGCCCGTGCAATACCCGCACATCGAGGCTTTATCTGAGGCATGAAGGAACGGATTCCTTCATGCTGAGGGAGAGGATTCCCTCAGCCCTCAAGAAGGTGTGGCAATTCCCTGCTATGCCTGATAAATCAGGCAACTACAAATTTTTTAGGGACAAGTGTGGGTCTGTAGGCATGGGTCTTTAGACCCGTGCAATACCCGCGTATCGAGGCTAAAGCCTCGATACTACGATTATCTATCGTAGAGGAGGGTCTTGTGCCCTCCCAGGGGTTAAGGCGGGGATAAACCCCGCCACTACAATTGTACTATTGGAGTGTAGCTGCGAATTCATAAGAAGTGTGATGAAGTCAGGCTATGTCCATACGGACTTGATAGCCCCTATATTACTCCCGCTAAAGTGGAGCGCAGGATTCTTCGCGCTCGCGATAGCAATCCCTCAACCGACTTTGGCGACCGACTCATGATACGGCTTATCTCTAAGACAGGTACCCCCTCAATGTATTTGAGGGTCAGGACTTGTCGATAATCCCCTGGCAAGTTGACCAGAGCTTGCCGAACTGCCTGGCGGGTCTCTTCGGATTCCATTGTGCTGGGGATGATGGGCTCAGTGTCTCTGTCTCGCTCCAACTCTGTAATCTCAACGCCGAAAGGCAATTCCTCCAGCTTAACCTCTCGTGCCTGGCGGCGATAGAGGTCATTTATCTTGTGGTAGGCTATACTGCATAGCCAGGTATAAAGCTGGCTATCACCACGGAATTTATCCAGCGAATTCAAGGCAGCGAGGAATGTTTCCTGAACTATATCCTCAGCCACAGCCTGGTCTCCACCTGCTTGTTTAAGTACCCAGGTGTAGAGCTTATCGCTATAAGCGTGGTAGAGCTCCTCCACGGCGGCGAAGTCACCAGAGCGCAACTTCTCCGTCAGCTCAGTTTCATTCGCTTGAGAGACAAATTCAGCTATTTTCATTTCTTGCCCCACACGGATGTCAGGCTTACTCCTACATGATAAATATAAAACACAACTAACGTACCAAACATCCCCAGTTAGTACTGTTTTGTGCCAGAAATTAGTACTACGACCTTTTTTCTATAGCCGACATCGGATTTGATGCGGAGAAGGGTTACCAGGGGAAAAGAAGTAGTCTCTATTAGCTACCGTGCCATAAGGCACCTTGCGAGCCCCGCGAAATGAGGTTTATCTGGTCTTACGCCTGAAGTAATAAATGCTATAACCAAGGAGCGACATGACCGCGACAGTGCCACTAATCAACCATATATTGAAGCTGCTTCCCGTCCCTCCGCCTGTGGATATCAACAAACGAACATACACTTCCACGGTCAATAGGTTGCTGGATTCCGGGGTGACCTCCAACCATACTTCCCAATCTTTACCTGCCCATTTCGGGCTCGATGGTATGTCCACCAATACCTTTATCTCAACTTTAGAGCCGGCTTGTACTTTAACCTGCTGAGGGGAAAAACTTATCCAGCTATTGTCGGGAAACTCAGCCCTTCCTTGCCTTCGCTGTAATTTCTCGGGGGTATGAGCAGTTAAAGTGAAGTTGTGCCTAATATTGTCTTTATTGTGAATGGTCAGTTGAAATTCAGCTTCTTCTCCTGGGAATAAATCATCTATCTTTACTTCAGCAGGGGAGACACTGAAGTTCTGAGCCAGGACGGGAGAAGGCGAAAGGATAATTAGTGAAACTGCGATTATCCCAACCAGGTATTTAACCTGTCGTGTCATCAGGCAGCTACCGCACTTATGGTGATATGAGTCTGCATTTGCCTATTGCCGTAGAACAAGGTAGGCGTTAGCAGCCTTAGCCCGAATTGTTTATAGTCGTCAGGTGCCAGACTTGAGCCTGAGCCCCCAGAATAAGGCCAGAATTCATTTTCTGTCGTGGTAATGGGGACATAACCATCGCTATGAGGTCCACGTGTGGTATCGCCAGATATGCGGAACCATAACCCATATATGTGGTTGTTATTAGTTCCATCGCCGCTCAACGTCCACTTGTATGCAGCAGGATTATCAACCCACTTAGCATCCTCACCCGCAATAAGAGTATTCACGTTAACATTGCCGGTATTGGTCAAGGTACACCACTGTATTGGCGGGCTTGTTTCATACTCTGTGTCTGAAGTTACGTTTCCTAAATCCCAATTCGTCTTATCCAGAGTGATAGCTATCTCATTAGCTCCAGTCATAGTTATGGTTATAGTGCCAGTGTCATCGGCCAATGCTGGCAAACAGAGGATTAAGGCCAGGGCGACAATTAATAAAATACTCGTAATTGCTGCTTTTATGTATCTTGCTGTTCTAAACGTGCCCAAAGCTTGCTTATATTAATGTTTCTAATTTAGCGGGTCAAGAATTTTAAAGCCAGGGTGTCGTAACTCTTTGATAATGTCCCCTAGAAAACTCTTTAGAAATGTCCTCTTTCCGAGAAAAGTGGTAAAGAAAAGGCAACTCATAAGGAGGTGACGTCTCAGGCAGTTATTATGTTATTTCCAGCATTAGGCGGGGATAAACCCCGCCGCTACGGTTACGTATGGTTACCCCTGTAGGGGAGAGGCTTGTCCTCTCCCCTACAAGCCTCCCTTTGTCATCACGAGTTCCCTCCCCTGTCATTGCGAGCCGAAGGCGCGGCAATCTCCTACTATGCCTGATGAATCAGGCAACTACAAAATTTTTTAGGGACAGGTGCGGGTCTGTAGGCATGGGTCTTTAGACCCGTGCAATACCCGCATATCGAGGCTTTATCTGAGGCATGAAGGAACGGATTCCTTCATGCTGAGGGAGAGGACTCCCGCAGCCCTCAAGAAGGCGTGGTGTCATTGCGAGCCGAAGGCGCGGCAATCTCCTACTATGCCTGATGAATCAGGCAACTACAAAATTTTTTAGGGACAGGTGCGGGTCTGTAGGCATGGGTCTTTAGACCCGTGCAATACCCGCATATCGAGGCTAAAGCCTCGATGCTACGAATTCACAGGAAGACACAAGGCGGGGATAAACCCCGCCACTACGGTTGGTGACATCTAAGTCGGGGCTTGTCCCCGACCGAGGTATGAATGCATATACCAATTTGACCATTTCTAGTAGCCAATGCTAAACTAAATTTGAGGCAGCGTAGCTCAGCGGTAGAGCAGTGGACTCATAAGCCATTGGTCAGTGGTTCAAATCCACTCGCTGCCACTTTTTTATATTTAGGGATCTAATGCCCGAGGGCTGGCATAATAGGGCAGCCGGCCCTTGAAATTCTATGCTTCGTTATTCTGAGCCTTAGGCGAAGAATCTCTGAGGCCCTTCGCTTCGCTCAGGGTGACAAAAGGAGCATCTGGGTTGTTATGGGCTGACAGTTGGGGCAAAAGTAAGTGCCGCGGTTTCGTACCAGAATCCGCTGAATTGGAGTGCCACAGAGGGGGCAGGGCTTGCCACCCTGATGGGCAACCTTAAAATTGAAGTGGGCTGTGCCCAGTTGACCTTCAGGGCGAACATAAGTATCAACGCTGGCACCTTTATTACCTATAGCTGACCAGAGGATTTCACGAATACAATGATATAAGGTTTGTATTTCTTCGGATGATAAAGCATCTGTTTTTCTCAAAGGATGAATTCCAGCGGCAAACAGAGCCTCATCGGCATACATATTACCAATACCCGCAACCACGCTTTGGTCCAGAAGAGCTGCTTTTATGGGGATATGATGCTGGCTTAATCTTTGCGCCAGAATTGGTGGGGTGAAGGTCTCACTTAATGGTTCGGGGCCTAGCTTACCCACTATGGCATCAGCGTTTTCTACCAGCCACATTACGCCTAGTCGGCGCTGGTCGATAAACACAATTCGAATACCGTTAGAAAGTAGAAAAACCGCCCTGGCATAGTGGCTAACTTTCCTCGGGTTTAGTAATAAAGCCCCCGTCATTCTAAGGTGCATAATCAATGCCTGGCTACTTGCCAGATTGAAGATGAGATATTTCCCTCGTCGTTCAAGGCTTTTTATTGTTTGCTCAGTTAAGTTACGGCGAAATTCCTCAATTGAAATTCCGGGCACTAAATGGGCGTCAAAGATGCTAACTTGAGTGAAACTTTGCCCCACCACCCAGGGCGAAAGTTCGTTTTTAATTGTCTCTACTTCAGGTAACTCAGGCATTTTCCCGCTTCCAGCATCCGGCGCAAGTTCTTATAAAATTCCTCTCCTTCAATGGGAGAGGGTTAAGGTGCTATAATTATTTAAATTTTACCATGCGTGAGGTTGTTTAAAAATGTAGTTGCCCAATTTATTGGGCGACTTATGCCTGATGAATCAGGCAACTACAGAAATCTGGGTGAAAGACTCCCAAAATGCCCAAAAATGAACGGAAAATCAAAGTTAAACAGCCTTTGTGTTACCAGGAGGTAATTATTCCATGTATAGAATCTTAGCCAGGAAGGACCTTGCTCCGAATATTCATTTATTTAGAGTTGAAGCCCCAGAAGTAGCCATGAAGGCTGAACCGGGGCAATTCGTTATTGTCAGAAGCGATGAAAAGGGGGAACGTATTCCCCTAACTATTGCTGATTGGAATAAAACAGAGGGGAGCGTGACTATCGTTTTTATGGAAGTAGGCACTTCCACTAAGAAATTAGCTTTGCTTAATGCTGGTGATAGCGTTCTTGACTTTGTTGGTCCACTAGGCCGTCCCACAGAAATTAAGAAATTTGGCACCGTGGTCTGCGTTGCCGGAGGATTTGCCATTGCTACCATAGTGCCTATTGCTCGAGCTATGAAAGAGGTGGGGAACAGGGTCATTGCAGTTATGGGGTTTCGCACTAAGGAGATTGTTTTCTGGGAAGAAAAGCTGGGCAGCGTAAGTGATAAGCTTATTGTAACCACTGACGATGGTTCATATGAGCGTAAAGGGTTGGTCACTGAACCACTAAGGGAGCTTTTGCAGGTGGCAAAAGTTGATAGGGTTATCGCTATTGGCCCCACAGTAATGATGAAGTTCTGCTCCTTAACTACCAAGCCTTTTGGTGTCAAAACCATCGTGAGTCTTAATCCCATAATGGTTGATGGCACAGGAATGTGTGGTTGTTGTCGTGTGTCTGTAGGTGGTGAAACTAAGTTTGCCTGCGTTGATGGGCCGGACTTTGATGGTCATCAAGTTGATTGGGATTTACTTATGAATCGTCAGCGCACCTACTTAGAGGAGGAAAAGAAATCGCTAGAACTTTGGGAAGCGAGTACACCAGGGAGGTGAAGGACTATGGCAGGCAAAATAAATCTAAATCGCGTGCCGATGCCCAAGCAAGAGTCAGCAGTAAGAAAAGGAAATTTTAACGAAGTAGCCCTGGGATACATTGAAGAACAAGCTGTTGAGGAAGCTAATCGCTGCCTTCAGTGCAAGAAACCTTATTGTAAGGATGGCTGCCCTGTCAATGTAGATATCCCCGAATTCATAAAAGCAATACGCGACCATGATATGCCTGAGGCAGTGAGGATACTTAAGAACAAAAACAGCCTTCCTGGCATTTGTGGGCGAGTTTGCCCCCAGGAAACACAGTGCGAAATGAGTTGCATCCTGGCTAAAAAGGGCGCTCCTATTGCTATTGGCCGCCTGGAAAGGTATGTGGCTGATTGGGAAAGAGCTCACCCTGAAGTTATAGAGAAGCAGAAAGTCGATTGTGTATCTAATGGTAAGAAGGTGGCTGTAGTTGGTTCTGGGCCAGCGGGTTTAACTTGTGCTGCTGATTTATCCAGGCTAGGGTATGAAGTCACTATCCTTGAAGCCCTTCACGTAGCTGGTGGTGTGCTGATGTATGGAATACCCGAGTTTAGATTGCCTAAAACTATCGTTCAAGGTGAAGTTGACTATGTAAAGTCTTTAGGGGTGGAGATTAAGCTTGACCAGGTAATAGGCAAAATAGCCACTGTAGATGAGCTTTTGGAAAATGACTATGATGCTGTTTTCCTAGCCCCTGGTGCCGGAGCACCGATGTTTTTAAACATTCCCGGCGAGAACTTCAGCGGCATTTATTCTGCTAACGAGTTCCTTACTCGGACGAACCTGATGAAGGCATATCGTTTCCCTGAATATGATACTCCCATAAAAGTGGGGAAAAGAGTGGCTGTCTTCGGTGGAGGCAATGTCGCCATGGATGCCTCCCGATGTTCTCTGAGGCTGGGAGCCGAAGAGGTATACATTATTTATCGGCGTTCCAGAGTTGAGATGCCGGCCAGGCTTGAGGAGAGGGAGAATGCTGAGGAGGAGGGAGTCATATTTAAGCTTCTAACTAATCCCAGGAGGTTCCTTGGCGATGAACAAGGTAGAGTTAAAGCAGTAGAATTATATGAAATGGAGCTTGGCGAACCCGATGAAAGTGGTCGGCGGCGACCAATACCAAAGCCAGGCACCGAATTTATCATGGAGATTGATACAGCCATCCCTGCTTTGGGCACCAGGCCTAACCCAATCATCCCCTCAACGACCAGGGGGTTGGAACTCACCAGATGGGGCACGGTGAAAACCGACGAGGCTACAGGGAAAACGAGCAAGGACAGAGTCTGGTGCGGCGGCGATATGGCCACCGGGGCAGCTACGGTGATAAGCGCTATGGGCGCAGGCAAAAGAGCCGCCGCTGATATTGATGCTTATTTCCAGAGGAAATCTTAAACCCAAATTCCAAATGTCTGGGATTTAGAGGTTTAAGCAGTTGCTGCAATGCAAGCCAATGGGACCCAATAAGTGGCTTGTTATTCAGTGTAAGACAGCAGTCCAACGGAGCGCCCTTTTGTTTAGGCTTTCCGTTTAACGTTTCCAGCATATACGACGTTGCGACCAAAGAGAGCAATGTCCCGAAGGGCAAGATCGTAAGCCCGTAGCGTATATATGCTGTGTTATACGATAGTCTTGCAGGTCGCCATACTAAACCACCACCTGAAATTTTTTCTTGTCTTTTCTGCATATCACTTGAGCTAAATTCCTCCCAGATAGAGCTACAGCAGGCAAGCCTCCGCCTGGTTCAACCCATTGCCCAGCCATATAAAAATTTTTCAACTTGGGTAAAGTCTTTTTCATCCTTCTCATAAGCACTTTTGATGTTGGTAGCCATCCTTCAAAACTTCCCTTCCAGTTATTTGTATATCTTATGTAAGTGGCGGGAGTAGCAACATCGTAAACTTCAACCTTCGAGGCTATATTTCCAAATCGTTTATCAAGTATCTCTATAAGCTCTTTAGCAATTCTTTCCTTTTCTTCACGATATTTCTCCATATCTTTTCCCCTCAAATTTACCCAATACTCATAATTAGAGGGGGTGTATACAATGACAGAGGTTTTCCCTTCTGATGCCAATGCAGGGTCAAAGTTATAGATTCTCACCATTATCCTTCCAACTTTGTTTTTGTCATCGATGATAAAAGGCTTATCAAGAGGGAAACTTATTGAGTGTGGAACATCATCGAAGCTTTTTGATATTCCCAATGAAATCTGAATAATTGCAGGAAACAGCTCTAAATTATTGTAATCGTTTAAGATTTTCTTATTTACATATTTGCCATCAAGCATTTCAAAGATGGTGTAGTGTCCGTCAGCAGCCGAGATTACTATATCAGCATTGTAAATTTCTTCGTTTGCCAGTTTTATCCCAACAGCTTTGTTATCTTTCACGATGACCTTTGATACCTTGGAGTTATAGTTCACTTTGCCGCCGAGATTGACATATCTCCTTTCGATAGACTTTGAAAACTCTAAAGACCCTCCAACTGGGTAACCCGCAGATTTTAGATGCATCCAAGAAAGCGTCATGATAAGTCCAACCATTGTGAATCTATCGTCTATTCCAAGAATTAGTGGGAACACCTCTCTTAAAAAATGATTTTTAAATCTTTCCGCATAGTCCTTGATTGTAATATTCTTCCATTTCTTTGCAGCTTTTAAAAATGGATACATCTTAAATAAAAGTTTCATTCCATCGATAGGGCCATATAATTCAGGTGCCTTCCCTATTGGCATCTCAAACCTTGCAAATTCCCTTATTGCATCTGTAAATTCTTCTATTACCTGTTTATCCTCAGGCGCAACCTCCATCATCTCGTTCTCTAACTTATCCACATTTGTATAAACCGTGAAAACCTCTCCATTTTTTCTTTCTATTCTGGTAAATTCATCAAAGTCCACTATCTCCTTATGTTGAATCGCACCCAATTCCTGCCATATCTTGTAGAAATTAACAGAGGGACTTGAGCCAACAAGCCAATGGATGCAGCCATCGAAAATATATCCTTTCCTCTTCCATGAAGTGCATACCCCACCTGGAGATTGGCTCATTTCGAATATTTGCGTTTTGTACCCATTCATTTGTAAATAACAGCCTGTCGATAACCCTGCTATTCCCGCACCTATTATTATCGCCTTTTTGCTCATTTCTTTTTCATCCTTATGTTTTTAATGGCGACCTGCAATAAGCATTTCGCCTAACTATGGGTAAATGAACCTACTTCGTTTATCCCCAACTCTGGGTAAACCAGATTTTGTCATTCTTTATTGACCCTTACAGTTTTTGAAATGTATCCAGTGGACTGCGAATACGACCAATGTCCCGTTCGCTCTCATTCTTGCCCTCACTATACCCAGCGTCTGGAGATTGAGCAATACGCCACATAGTTTGAAAGGGATGGGTACCTGAGATCCGGCGCTCGTCTATATGCGCCCGTGAGAATATTGGAGCCTGAGAGCTCAGCAACCACGTTTATTTCCCAATCTATGCCATCTCGCCCCAATTTTTGCCCAACTTGATATCTATTTTCAGGGGTACACAAAGCTTTACTGCTTTGGTCATTAGCTCGGCAACTAAAGATTTCATCTCTCCCACTTCCTCTTCGGGTACCTCGAAAATCAATTCATCATGAATTTGCAGAAGCATCTTGCTTTTTAGATTGCGCCTCTGTATTTCTCGATATAAATTGATCATGGCGACCTTAATAATGTCAGCGGATGTGCCTTGTACAGGGGCATTTATAGCCATGCGCTCAGCCGCTTCTCTTACTTGCCGATTGGGAGAATTGATTTCCGGTATGAACCTTCGCCTTCCCATTACCGTTTGCACATAGCCCAGTTTTCTAGCTTGCTCTTTAGTTGCTTCGATATACTCCTTTACCTTGGGATATGTCTCGAAATACAAAGCGATAAATTGAGCTGCCTCCCCTCGGCTTAAATTGGTGGCTTGCTCCAATCCATAATCGCTCATGCCATAAATAACACCAAAGTTAACTGTCTTAGCATTTCGGCGCATGTCGGGGGTCACTTCAGCCTCGGGAACATTAAAAATCTTACTTGCAGTTACAGTATGAATATCCTCATCTCGGGCGAAGGCGGCAATAAGACTGGAGTCTTGAGAGAGATGGGCTAATGCCCTGAGGTCGATTTGAGAGTAATCAGCACTTAGCAATAATGTTCCCGGCGGAGCTACGAAGGCTTTCCTTATCTCTCTCCCCAATTCTCCCCTCGTGGGAATATTTTGCAAGTTCGGCTCGCTGGAGGAAAGTCGCCCGGTAGTTGTGCCTGTCTGGTTAAAATTGGTATGAACTCTTCTCGTCTTGGGATTAACGAGCACCGGCAGAGCATCAACGTACGTTGACTTGAGCTTAGCAAGCTGGCGATATTCCAATACAAGCTCTATTATGGGATGAATACCCTTTAGTGCCTCGAGCACCGAGGCTTCGGTAGAATAACCAGTTTTTGTTTTACGAAATTGAGGTAGCCTCAGTTCTTCAAAGAGTACTTTGCCTAGTTGCCGCGGTGAGTTGATATTGAATTGGTGTCCCACGCTACTGTAGATTTCTATTTCCAGTTTTAACATTTCCCGACCTAGTTCAAGAGATATCTTACGAAGCAAATCGGTATCCAGGAGAACGCCATTCCTTTCCATAGCCGCTAACACTGGAATCAGGGGCATTTCTACTTCGCTGAAGAGTTGCCACAATCCTTGCTGATGCAATTCCTCCTTTAGGCTATCTGTTAAATTCCAGATAATATCAGCGCAAGCGAAAACATGGTCGGCAACTTGCCTTATCTCTAACATGGCTATCGGGGTGTGCTTCTTCCCCGTGCTAATTAATTCGCTGACAGGCGTTATTTCAACACCCAGTTTATTGAAGGCAAGCGCTTTAAGACCCAGGTTCTTTTCACCGAGAAGATAGGCAGCTAGCATAGTATCGAAATTTAAACCTTCCAGTTTTACCCCGTAGTTAGCTAACACTGTCATATTGCATTTACCGTTGTGAACAAGTTTGTCTATATTTGTGTTTTCTAACAATGGTTTAAACTTAGCCATGACTTGAGTAAGCGGTAACTGCTCAGATTGATTCAACCTGCGGTGCCCTAGAGGTATATAAAATACTTTCTCTGGGAATGGCGATACTACTATTCCCACTAACTCTGCTGTCATGGTCTCTTTACTTTCAGGGGGGAGGGTGGTTTCAAGGGCAACGACTATGTTGCTTGCCGCTTCTAGCTGACTTACAAGCTCGTCTAGCCCTCTTTCGGTATTAATTATGTGGTAAACGCCTCTCGGAAAGCTGTCAGTTGTCAGTTGATAGCTCTCATGCGGCAATCTAGGCAGCAATTTAATGAATTCAAGCTCCTGAAAAAGCTTCACTACTTCATCTCGGTTATAAGCACTCACTCGGCAAGCCTCCAAATTTAGGTTGATAGGGACATCTTTGACTATGGTGACTAATTCTTTATTCTGAAATGCCCGGGATTGATATTGGCGCAGCGCCGTTTGCAGCTTGCTCGCTGTTATATCTTCAATATGTTCATAGATTCCCTCAAGGCTACCAAATTGCTGAATTAACCTGGTAGCTGTTTTTTCGCCAATGCTTGGCACACCAGGAATATTATCCGAAGGGTCACCAACCAACGCCTTAAAGTCCGTGATTTGTTCTGGCTTCACGCCATATTTTTGCTCCACTGCCTCCTCGTCATAGAGGGCGGTATCATTAAAAGTTCGCTTTGGGGCAAGGGCTTTTATTCGGGGTGATATGATTTGAAGCATGTCATTATCGCCGGTAACAACGATGGTCTCAATAGTCTGGTCGCTAGCTTGCTTGCTCAAAGTGCCCAGAACATCATCAGCTTCAAAGCCATCAATTTCAAAGATGGGAATGTGGAAGGCCTCCACCAGTTGATGAACTCGCCCTATCTGACCTTTCAGCTCTTCCGGCATAGCAGGGCGCTGTGCTTTATATTCCCGGAACATTTTGTGTCTGAAGGTAGGAGCTGGACGGTCGAAGGCAACAGCCCAGTAAGTGGGCTTAAATTCAGCCAGTACCTTGAGCAATGTATTGGCAAAGCCATAAACAGAATTTACTATCTCCCCCGTCTTGGATACCGTTAACGGGGGCAAGGCATGAAATGCCCGATGTATTAGAGCATTGCCATCAAAGAGTAGTAATAATGGCTTTTTCTCTTCGACCACTTCCACTTATTATACTACTTGACAGACATGATATACTAAAGCCTCTTTACAAAAGTCATAGTTCAGAGGTAATGGATGAAGAGAGATTTACTTTCGGTAGCGGATCTCAGCCGTGAGGAAATTGAGCAACTTATAGAGCAGGCATTAGTCCTGAAACAAGAGGATACATCACATCTCCTTTCAGGGAAAGCCCTGGCACTTCTTTTTGAGAAGCCTTCCTTGCGGACAAAAGTTAGCTTTGACTTAGCTATGCATCAATTAGGCGGGTATGCCATTTATCTATCTCCGGTGGAGGTAGGCTTGGGCGAACGAGAGTCTATAGCTGATGTAGCCCGGGTACTCAGCCGCTACGTTGATGGTATCATTGCTCGCACATTTTCCCACGAGACCTTGCGTACCTTGGCTGAGTATTCTTCCGTGCCGGTAATTAATGCGCTTTCTGACTTGGAACACCCTTGCCAGGTGCTCTCCGACCTCCTCACCATTTATGAAAAGAAAGGCAAGCTTTCTGGCTTAACTTTGGCATTTATTGGCGATGGCAATAATGTAGCTAATAGCTTGCTCCTTGCTGCTTCACTCAGCGGTATGAATTTTCATATTGCTTCGCCACACGGCTACGAAGTCAGTCAAGAGATACTAAAACAAGGCGAAGAATTCGCCACTCTCAGTGGCGGTCAAATCCAGCTAACCAGGGAACCTCACGAAGCAGTTAAAGGCGCCGATATAATATATACTGATGTGTGGACAAGCATGGGACAGGAGGCTGAAGCGGAGAAACGGCGGCTTGCTTTTTTGGGCTATCAAGTGGATAATAAATTGTTGGACCTGGCTGAAGGAGATGTTTTGTTTATGCACCCTTTGCCTGCCCATTATGATGAGGAAATTGTTGCTGGGTTATTAGACGACCCCAGATCGGTAGTCTTTGACCAGGCGGAAAATAGGCTTCACCTGCAAAAAGCACTGTTAGCTAAGATACTTCGCCAGCCAACTCAAGGGTAATTATGGGCAATTGCAAAATTCCTTATAATTCTCCCTCCTCTGGAGGGAGGGAGTTATTTAACAATGTAGTTGCCCAATTTATTGGGCTAAGCCTGATGAATCAGGCAACTACAATCCCCTCCCTTCAAGGGAGAGGTAGTTTATACGAGATTATGCAGTTAGCTATAAGTAAATGACAAAACCTATTATAGCCATTGTAGGTAGAACCAATGTAGGCAAGTCTACCTTGCTTAATCGTTTGGCAGGCAAACGCACCGCTGTTGTCGCTGACTTACCAGGGACTACGCGTGACCGCGTTTTTGCTTCCGCTTCATGGCAAGGGCAAGAGTTAACTTTGGTTGATACCGGTGGCTGGCAGTCAAAGCCGCAGTCATTTTTGGAGCAAGAAATTACTCGTCAAGCAGAGGTAGCTATGTCTCAAGCAGACGCTATCATTTTTCTGGTAGACGCTCGTGATGGAGTCATTAGCGCCGATGAAGAAATAGCTGACATATTGCGCACTGCCAGGAAGCCTGTTATCCTGGCGGTAAACAAGATAGATTCTGTTAAACAAGAAAATCAAGTAAGTGATTTTTATCACCTTGGCATTGGTGAGCCCCTAGCTATTAGCGCTTACCATAATCGAGGAGTAGATGATTTAATGGATGCTGTCCTGGCCTCCTTACCTCCACCATCCATCAGTCTCGCCGAGACAGAAGAGGCTAAATTAGCCATTGTGGGGCGGCCTAATGTGGGCAAGTCAACGTTGTTAAATGCGCTGTTGGGTAATGAAAGAGCTATCATTCATGAAACTCCAGGGACAACTCGCGATTCGCTTGATGCTATAGTCCAGTGGAATAATAAAAAGGCTTTGCTCATTGATACCGCTGGTATTAAACGGCGTGGGCGAATTGATGTTGGAATTGACTATTACAGCTTGCTTCGCGCTCTTCAAGCTATTAACCGCTGTGATGTTGCCTTATTATTAATCGATGCTGCTGAATTTGTTACCGCCCAGGATATGCATATCGCTGGTTATATTGTTGAAGTTGGTAAGGGTATAGTCCTGGTGGTTAATAAATGGGATCTTGTTCCCCAGGAGCGGAGGCGAGAATTCAAACAATGCCTGGAGCAGAGACTTAGATTTATTTCCTACGCACCTGCTATTTATATCTCTGCCAAGCTGGGGCACGGCGTAGGCAAAATTTTACCTCAGGCCTGGCGGATATGGCAGGAAAGTCAGAAACGGTTGTCGCAATCAGCAGTTAATGAAGTAATTAAACAAGCAGTAATCAGCCGCCCCCCACCGCGCACAGGTTCGAGGCGGTTGCGCATCACTCAAGCCCGTCAAGATGAATCGAGACCAGCAACCTTTATTTTGCGAGTTAATGATCCGAAGTTAGTGCATTTTTCTTACCAGCGCTATCTGGAAAACAAGCTTCGCCATAATTTTGGTTTTCGAGGCGTTCCTGTGCATGTGGTTTTCACCAAAACCGCTGGTAAAAACAATAAGAAGATAGAGGTGGTAAGAACATGATGGTAGTTAACCTCGTTGCTATAGTAGTCATTGCTTATCTTCTTGGCTCTATCCCTTTTGGCTTGATAATAGGCAAACTTACACGTGGTGTTGATGTCAGGAAGCATGGAAGCGGCAAGACCGGTGCGACTAATGTGATGAGGGCTGCGGGAACCAAGTTAGGCATTTTAACCCTAGGTCTCGATGTGGCTAAGGCTGTTGGTGCGGTGATGTTAGCCAAAGCAATTATGGGCGGCAGCGTTTTAGTTGTTGGTAGCGTAGTTCTTAATTGGCAGATAGCCCAGGTTGTGGCCGGATTGGCAGTAGTGGCAGGGCATAACTGGCCTGTATTTGCCAAGTTCAAAGGCGGGAGAGGAGTGACCACCTATTTTGGCACATTGCTAGCCATTTTCCCCCCAGCAGGTATATTTGGCGCTGAAGTTCTAGCAATTTCAGCATTACGCAGCCGACATATGTCTAAGGGCTCTATATTTGGAGCACTGGCTTCTTGGTGCTTAATGGTGCCCCTGACTATCGCTTACAATTTCCCTCCTGTTTATCTAGTTTATGGTTTGGTAGCTATAGCACTGCTCGTCTACCAGCATCGTGACAACATGAAGCGCCTACAGCAGGGCACAGAGAGCCGATTATGGTGAAAAAGGTTAAAGAGCAAATTATTCTTTGAGCATGCCTAAAGTCACTATCATAGGCAATACCACTTGGGGCAAAACTCTGGCTACTCTGTTAAGCGGCAAAGGGATAGTAGTAAAGCTTTGGACACGAAGTAAAACTGAAGCTGAAGAATTAAACCAGGGAAAATATAGTTACTCTTCTACTAACCATGTTGAAGAAGCCTTAAATGGAGCTGACCTGGTAATTTGGGCAGTTCCTTCGCAGAAGATGCGGCAAAATGTTAATCAAGTTAAGGATTACTTAACTGACTCGATGATATTGATGAGTGCCGCCAAGGGATTGGAGGTAAGTAGCGGTAAGAGAATGTCTCAGGTAATAGCAGAGGTGGTTGCTTCTTCTTTAGGGCAGCGGATCTGTGTTCTTTCTGGTCCTAATCTAGCTAAGGAAATTGCCCAGGGCTTACCGGCTGCCTCTGTCGTTGCTTCTCAAGATATAGCCGTTGCTGAAAGAGCACGGGAATTGATGCATTCACCAAATTTCCTCCTGTTTACCACAGATGACGTTATTGGAGTTGAATTAGGCGGAGCCCTGAAAAACATTATAGCTTTGGGCGCAGGGATGATGGATGGATTGGGTTTAGGTGACAATGCTAAAAGTGCCTTTGTTACCTGGGGATGGGCTGAGCTTGTTTCCTTGGGAGTAACCTTGGGAGCTAGGGCTGATACATTTTATGGTCTGGCTGGATTGGGCGACTTGATAGCCACTTGCTCCAGCACTTTGAGCCGCAATCATCATGTTGGTTATGAATTGGCTAAAGGGCGACCTTTAGCTGAAATATCTGCCTCTATGTCACAGGTCGCCGAGGGAGTTTATACTACCAGGGCTGTTCATCAACTAGCACAGAAAGTGAGATTGGAGGCACCTATTACTAATCTTATTTATCGTGTCCTTTTTGAAAACCTTCCAGCGCCTAAGGCGTTGGCTGACTTAATCTCGTTAAATGCTTTGAGGCAGTGAGATATAAAAATAGACAACTGTTAAGGTAACTTAGTTCGGGGCAATGTCTTAGCCAATTCCTCGAAAAGGTGGCGCTGCTTCTTATCTATGTGTTGTGGAGTAACCACTTGAATTTCGACAAGTAGATCCCCCCTTTTTTTATCATTAACACGAGGAATGCCTTTGCCTTTGAGGCGGAAGCCTTCCCCATTCTGAATGCCTGGTGGTATCTTTAGACTTAGCTTTCCATCTAAAGACGGTATGTCTATCTCATCACCTAGAACAGCTTGAGTAAGATTGATAGGTAATTTATAGAAAATGTCAATGCCCTCTCTATGGAACAAGTTGTGTGGCTTTACTGAAAAGGAGATGTAGAGAGCACCTGGGGCTCCTCCATACAAGCCAGCATTTCCCTCGCCATCTAGACATAATTGATACCCATCATCTACACCAGCAGGAATATCCACCATTAGCTTGCGCTTTATCCTTATCTTTCCTTTTCCACGGCATTGAGAGCAAGGGTGGGTTATTATGGTGCCGCTGCCGGAGCAGCGAGAACACGTAGCAACATGAGTGAAGCGGCCGAAAAGGCTTTGCTGCACCCTTCTCACCTGTCCCATGCCATGACACTCGGGGCAAGTTTGAGGATTTGTTCCTGGCTGGCTGCCCAAGCCATGGCATAAAGGGCAGTTCTCAACACGCTGTACTTCGACTTCTTTCTTGCTTCCGAAGACTGCTTCCTCGAAGGAAAGGGTAAGGTGACTTTGGAGGCTATCCCCTTTTTGTGGGGTACGCTGGGCAGTCTTGCTAAATCCGGAAGAAGGTTCACCAAATCCACCGAAGAAGGATTCAAAAATGTCTCCCAGCCCGCCAAAACCAAAATCAGGTGAGCCTCCTTCAGTAGCTACTCGACCATAGCGATCATAACTGCTTCTCTTCTTGGGATCGGAAAGGACCTGGTAAGCTTCGTTTATTTCCTTAAATTTATCCTCTGCCGCTGGATCATTATTGTGATCAGGATGGTACTGGAAAGCAAGTTTGCGAAATGCCCTTTTAATTTCCGCGTCACTGGCATTTCGAGGCACTCCGAGCATTTCATAATAATCTTGCTTTATCGCCATAACTTTTTAGTATAACCCTTAAATGGTTAAGTTAGCAACTTTTATACAGTGACCCTAAATTAGTGGTTAACTGTGGCAGCAAATTCGCAATAGTTTTGTTGTATTGTTGTATTATAGTTAGAGGAGCGGAATAAATTTCTATGGGGGCGAAAATGACTAAGAAAGGTGGTGGAGTGGTTACAAAGGTTCACTGTTTACCAAAGGTTGTGAGGGTATATGAATATTTGTGAACAATTAAGGGGTAAGCTCAGGGAAGCTACCGAAAGGTTAGCCCTTTATCTTCATTGGAATGCCAGAAGCCATGAAATAAACTTCGTCGGCATGCTGAGCTAGAAGCTGGTTGGCTTTGCCAAGGAGATCTCGGTAGACTCTGCCCAGCTTGCTCTCGGGTACCAGTCCCAAACCCACTTCGTTAGAAACAACAATAAAATTGCTTTCATGTTTATTGATGCATCCGATCAGGTCTTCCATTTCAGTCACGACTTGTTTTTCTGTTTCAGCGTTTGCTTCGTTGCGCTCGCAATGACAAGAGGACGCTGCAGCTTCTTTAGTTAGAATATTTGAGATGAGCAGGGTTAAGCAGTCGAGAAGAACTACCTCAGCATTGCCAATCTGCTCTTCCAACTTCTGCCCCACCATGGTGGCGATTTCTAAAGTCCGCCAATTTTGAGGGCGTGTCCGTTTATGCTCCTTGATCCGTAAAACCATTTCCTCATCAAGTGGCTCCCCAGTAGCCACAAAGAGCACCTTCTCTCCAAATTCTGCTGCCATGCCCTGAGCGAAGCTGCTTTTGCCGCTGCGAGCCCCGCCCAGGATGAGGACGAATTTCTTAGCCAATTTGCCTCCGAGCTTTGCCATATTTTACAAGAATGAGCCTAACCAACCGGCCCCTCCCATTTCTCCAATTATAAACACCAGAATCAACACGATTACTTCAGCAAACTCACTTATAGCACCGTAGCTATCGCCGGTAAGCCCTCCAAATCTAGAGCAGAGATATTTTGAACCCCCTAAGAGAATAAGGCAAAGCGTTACCAGGAGCGCTGCTCCCCACCAGTTCAGCAAAACCAGTGCTATAATTAAGGCAAACAGGGTTGCTATTGCCATCACTTTCCAATTTGTCCCTTGCTTGATAGCCCATCCCATACCTTCATTCTTAGCTGTAGGGAAGGCATAAATAGCATATACTATCCCCCAGCGACTCAGGACAGGCATAAGCATGAGGGCACTTGCTCGCAACTCCTGTGGCAGGGTAACCAAAGCCGCAAACTTGGCAATAATGAGGCAGCATCCCCCGACCACCCCAAATCCACCAACTCGGCTATCGCTCATAACTTTTAACCTGTCTGAAACTGAGCTTCGTATAACAAACCCATCGCAGGTATCAATAAAGCCATCCATATGTAGTGCTCCCGTGAGGATAACAAGAGCAATAACAAGCAAGGCATTGATTAACAGCGAAGGCAAAAATAACCTCAGCAGAAGGTCAAGCCCAAATAGCACTGCCCCTAAAAAGAGCCCTACCACAGGAAAGAAAATTGTTGATTTCCCCGGGTCCTCAGCGCTGTGCTCTCTGTGGTGAGGGGAGGGGATTATGGTAAGGAATTGCCATGCACTCCAGAATCTCATCTATTCTGCTTTTTTTCTAAGCCTTTGAAATGCCGGCCTCCCCGAAAGTTGCCATTTCAGCTAAGGTTTTCACCGCTGCCTCAACAATTGCTATGCCCAGTGCTGCCCCAGTCCCCTCACCAAGACGCATCTCCAGGCTTAGTAGCGGGGTCAATTCCATATAATCCAGCATTGTTCTGTGCCCGCTCTCGGCAGATAGGTGAGCAGCAATAAGATAATCTTTTAGCCCGGGCGCAAGTTCGGTGGCTATGAGTGCAGCGGCTCCTGAAATAAAGCCATCAATGACTACAGGAACGCGATGCGCTGCTGCTCCGAGCATAACTCCTACAAGCCCGCCAATTTCAAAGCCTCCGACTTTGCTCAACACATCTATGGGGTCTTGAGGGTTGGGCTTATTGATAGCTAGAGCCTTTTGAGTCATCTTGACTTTGTGTGCCAGTTGCTCATCATCGAGTCCCGCACCTCGTCCGGTGACCTTTTCTACCGGTTCGCCGGTGATAGCAGCACATATGGCGCTGCTGGCAGTGGTATTGCCAATGCCCATGTCTCCAGTACCCACGATGTCAAGCCCTTTGGCTATCTCAGCCTCTATCACCTCGATGCCGCTATCAATGGCATCCAGTGTCTGTCGCTGAGTCATAGCTGGACCTTTGGTCATGTCCATGGTGCCGAAGTCTATCATCTTGCAAATGAGGTTGGGATGAAGCTCAAATCCCCCAATTACACCCATATCAACCACGACAACGCGAGCGCCGATAAATCGAGCCAGAACATTTATGCCAGCGCCACCGTTGAGGAAGTTGAATACCATCTGTTTTGTGACCTCTTGAGGGTAAAGGGCTATTCCTTCACTTACCACGCCATGATCTGCAGCCATGGTCACAATAGCTTTGTGTTCAAAACCACGAATCATCTTGCCTCTGATGCCGGCTATCTTGATGGATAACTCCTCCAGTCGCCCCAAGCTCCCTTTGGGTTTGGTTAATTCGTCCTGTCGTGCTCGAGCTGCCTCCATTGCCTCGTTGTCTAAAGGCTTTATTTGCTTTAATACTTGCGATAGAGAATCGTTCATTACCTTTATCCTCCCCTTCCTTTATTTTGTTAAGGTATGCGATCTGAAAGCTTGCATCTATCAGTTACTGGTTTCAGTATTCAATGCCTCTTCGTGCTGCAATTCCTTTAGTAAATGGATGTTTAACTGCCACCATTTGGGTAACCAGGTCTGCTTGTCGAATGATTTCCTTCGGCGCCCCGCGTCCAGTTAAAATTAGTTCCACTTTCTCAGGCTTCTTATTCATCAAACTTAATACTTGCTCCGTACTTACTAGTCCTTTACTTACAGCAACAAATATCTCATCGAGGACAACCACGTCGTAGCCACCTTGGGTGATGGCTCTCTCGGCGAGGGCTAAAGTCTGCCGAGTAATTGAACAAAGCCCCTCTGTAGTCTGGTTGAAGCTGCTCTCAGTGTTTAGCTGCACTATGTCGAAGGGATGGTATCGGGCAGCAAAAAGATGCTCCCCACAAGTATGGTCACCTTTGATAAATTGGATGATGATGGCTTTCATTCCACAACCCACCGCTCTGAGAGCCAACCCTAGGGCTGCTGTAGTTTTGCCTTTGCCGTCCCCAGTATAAACCTGAGTTAGCCCCTTTGAGAAGACTTCCTTCTTTTCTCCGTTTTCCGTCATGCCTTGATGCCCTCATCCATTATTTTATAGATGGCGGCCATATCAAGGCTGCGGCGCACCAACTCTGCCAGCCTGTCATATTGCTGTTCTTTTCCCATTGTAGCTCCACCTGACCTCTGGGGCAATCCACGGCGTCGTCGCAGGAAATTAAGCAAGGTTCGACTGAAGCCAAAATTGTGGAACAAGCCATGCAAATAGGTTCCCAATACCATGCCCTGGGCATTGAGTGTGCCATCGGAATAATCAGTCTTGCCCTGTGGTGTTTCAAAGATGTGGAAGGCACTCATATCTCCAATGTTCTCGGTCTGCCCCATGTGTATCTCATAGCCCACGAGTTCCTGTCCCTTCATCTTCTCAAGTAATCCATGGTTGGCTGCCACTCGCGCCCTGACTTGAGTGGTGGATTTTCCCGGAGTAAAAGTAGTCGTCATGTCCAGCAACCCCAATCCCAGGGCACTGTCCTCCGATGATTCTATGCCGCCTGGGTCGTGGAGGCTTCTCCCCAATATTTGATAGCCACCACAGATGCCCACTACTGGCACACCGTTCCTCGCCTGCTGAATAATATCCTCAGCCAATCCCGACCGCCAGAGATAAAGAAGATCGCTGATAGTACTCTTAGTGCCAGGCAGTATAATGAGGTCAGGGGAGCCTAGCTCGCAAGGATAGGCTATATAGTGCACCCTGCAACCCTCCTCTTCCAGTGGGTCAAAATCATCGTAGTTGGAAATATGGGGGAGGTGAATAATGGCGATATCCAAGTCAGAAGACGGCGTATTTTCTATCCTCTCCTCAAGATAGACTGAGTCTTCCTGGGCAATGGTAATGCCGCGAAAGTAAGGCACTACGCCAAGGACGGGTTTTGCCGTGTGTTTCTCGAGAAGCTCAAGTCCCGGCTGGAGCAGCTTCAAGTCGCCGCGGAACTTGTTAATAATAAAACCCTTAATGTAGTTACGCTCATCTTCTTCCAGTAACTCCAGTGTGCCCACCAGGGAGGCAAAAACTCCTCCCCTGTCAATATCCCCTACCAGAATAACAGGAGCATGGGCTATTTTGGATATCCGCATGTTGACTATCTCCCTCGCCTTGAGATTTATCTCCGCCGGACTTCCAGCTCCTTCGATAATCACCACATCGTAGGTAGAACAGAGATGGTTTAGCGAGTCTTCCACTATCTTTAGTAAATAAGGAGTGTAGCGGTAATATTTCTCGGCAGAGATAGTTTTTGCCACTTTACCTCGAACGATTACCTGAGACTTAGCATCTGCCTCTGGTTTGATCAATACAGGGTTCATATCCACTCTGGGCTCGATCCCTGCTGCCTCTGCTTGTACCACTTGAGCCCGACCCATTTCCTCCCCATCCTTAGTGACGAAAGAATTGAGCGCCATATTCTGTGCCTTAAAGGGTGCTACACGAAAGCCATCCTGCTTGAAGATGCGGCAGAGGGCAGTAACCAGAACACTCTTGCCCACCGAGGAAGAGGTTCCCTGTATCATCAGAGTCTTAGCCCGCATTTTAATCACCTGCCTCTCACCTCCATAATAGCGACAACCAACTTCTGGCATTCGGGAAGGGTGCGGGGGGCGATGCGGATGTATCGGGGCAGGCCAAACGAGGTACAATCCCGCACCAGTATTTTTCGTTCAAGCAATTCACGCCGCACTCCTGAAGCATCTCCCACCTCGACCAGGAAGAAATTTGCCTCTGAAGGGAGTGGGGGCAAGCCGAGATGAGAAAGCTCAGCATAAAGATAAGCCTTCGCCTCTCTAATCTCATTCTGGCATCTCTTTAAGTATTCCTCTTCGTTCACAGCGATAACCCCCGCTTTTTGAGCCAGCGCGTTGACATTCCATGGCGGACAGATGCGACGAAGGTTGGCGATAATTTCCTCCTTTGCTATTCCATAACCCAGGCGGAGTCCGGCCATGGTATGGTCCTTGGTCATAGAGCGCAAGATGAGTAGGTTATTTCCTTCAATCATATTCAGAGAGGACCAGGTGCCATCCACGAAGCTGACATAAGCTTCGTCTAGAATTATTAAAGAATCCTTACCGACATCCAGAATTCGCTCGAAATCTATTCGTGAAAGATACCTCCCTGTAGGATTATTGGGATTACAGACAAAGACACCTTTGGGGCGATGCTGTTGGATTAATTCAACGGTCTCATTTGCATTGAGATAGAAACCATTTTGTGGGGAGAGCTGCTGTTTTATAAGAGATGCTCCAGCAATCTGGCAGGCAACCTGGTATTCACCGTAAGTAGGCTCAATGATTAAAACACAATCCCCTTTACCAAAATAAGCCAAAACAGCAAGACGTATAAGCTCGGTAGAACCGCTACCAACGAGTATATTTTCCATATGTACACATAGTTTATCAGCCAGGGAACACCTCAGACAGCGAACTTCGGAATCAGGATAATGGGAAATTATCTCACTCAGTTCGTTATGGCGCTCGCATAATGCCTCCATTGCTCTTGGTGGTGGGCCAAAAGGGTTTAGATTAGCACTGAAATCAAGAATATCTTGAGGAGCAATGCCCAGTATTCCTACCTCTCCATAGTCAATACCCCCATGTGGGCAGACTGCCATACTTTGTATCTCCGGCCTAGGCAATAAAGGCAAAATACGTTACCTCCACAATCGAATAGACTAAAACCCAAAGTAGAGCAGCCACTTCCACTAAATTTATTCCAGAGGAAATGAGCTGGGGTGATAAGAGATTGTTAGGATTGCCCAAGCTATAGCAACCGGCTTTTTCTAGTCGAACCCTGAGTGCTCCGGCTACGGCACTCATTGGCCAGCCCGCATTGGGACTCTCAGTTTTGCCATGGTCGTGAAGCATGACCTGCCAGGCGTTCTTGCCATCTTTCCTGCATAGATAGGCAGCTATTACTAGCAGGAGCCCTGAGATCCGAGATGGGATAAAATTTAGGACGTCATCCAATTTAGCAGGGCACCTGCCTAAGTATTCATATTTCCCATGATAGCCGATCATGGAGTCCCAGGTGTTCACCACCCGATAAGCCACAGCGCCAGGCACGCCAAGAAGCAAAAAGTAGAACAAAGGGGCAACGAAGCTATCACAGGTATTCTCCGCCAGCGACTCCACCGTTGCTGATACCAGCGCTGGCTTTCCCAGATTTTGAGTTTCACGGCTGACCAGAGCAGGCATCTTCTCCCGCGCCTCCTCTAGATTATCCTCGGCTAAAAGCGCCTTGATGTCAAAAGCGCTCCGGCGCAGTTCTTTAAAAGAAAAGGTCGTTTTCAGTAGCAGGGCACCAGTGATTACATAGGCTACAGGACTGATATTCCTTACATAAAGTAGAAGGAAATAAACGGGCGAAGCGAAAATAAGAATAGTAAGCAGAACTGTGCCGCCGCCATAGGCTAATTGAGCCTTCGTGCCCCGAACAGGGGCGAGCTTTTTCCAGAGGGAGATGAGTTTTCCCATCCACACCACTGGATGTATGGCTCGAGGTAGCTCTCCAAATAGAAGGTCGAGTACTAGAGCCAAGAACAAAATGAATAAAAGTTCCACAGTTTTTCTACCGCTGAGTATAAGTTCTTTCCTCTATACCTCCACCAGCCGTAATAAGGGTAGTAGGCAACTTATTAACTGGATGAGGATAGACGCATACTTCAGTTCCATAAACACTTTTAATATTCTGAACTGTAAGTACATCCTGTGCTGTTCCCTCAGTGTAAATTCCCCCTTTATTTAGCATGACTAGCCAATCACAGTATTGAGCGGCTAAATTCAAATCGTGCAGGGCAGCAATGACGGTCAAATTTTGCTCCAGGCAGAGCCTCTTAACCAGGTTGAGAATCTCGACCTGATGATTTATGTCCAGATGTGCTGTCGGCTCATCAAGAAGGATTGCCTTCGGCTGCTGGGTCAGTGCTCTAGCAATGATGAGCCTTTGTCTCTCACCCCCAGAAAGCTCACCCATTCTGCGCTCGGCCAAAGCTTTTGTCTGCGTCATCTCCATCGCTTGCCAGGCAATGGCTATATCCTCTCTGCTTTCATAGCGGAGAAATCCCAGGTGGGGTGTTCGTCCCATAAGCACCATTTCAAAGGCAGTAAACGCCTCAGGTAAAACGGGACTTTGCGGTACCGTGGCGAGAAGGCGAGCAATTTCATCTCTCTTAATGTCTTTTATGTCCCTGCCGTCAACGAAGATGTACCCGGAGAAAAGATTAATCACCCGGGTTATTCCCTTGAGCAAGGTTGATTTCCCAGAGCCATTAGGTCCGATGAGACCTAACATTTTGCCTGGCACCGCCTTCAGATTTATATCATTTAAGATGGCTTGATGGTCATAGCCCAGACTGACATCCTTTAATTTAATCATGGCACTTCAATCCCGTTTTGCTTAAAGATAGCCTCTTTCACTGCCGAAGTTACTGCCCTGGCCATAAGCTCGCCCATCTTGCTATGTCCACCCAGATAATTTATCTTTGGCCCTCCACCGGATACTATTATAGCGTTATCGGTTCCTGTGCCCGTAGCTCGAATTTCAGGATTGTAAGAGCTTCTAATATCCAAATCTTCAAGGGCTATTACCTTTGCTTCAGTTAAGGTAATTATCCCTCGAGCCAGTGCCCCTTCTGAGAGCGAGGCGTTGGTTAGAACTATTATGTTAATAGTGCCTAAAGTCTCAAAAATTCCTTCTCTTTCCAGGCTCCCTGCTTTATCAACCCCTATCCTTTGGGCATTGGATTTTATTCCTGCGGTAACCAGAGCAAAGACTTTAAACTCCTGGTATTCTTCCCACTTGACGGCGAGGTTATCCATATCCGCTCCGGTACATAGCATAGCTGTTTTGGCTGGAGAAAGATTTAAGTCGCTGAAAATCTGGTTCCTATGAGCATCGTAATTTTGATGCGTAAATTCCCATAAACTGGGAGGAGTATAATTATTAGCCACCACTTTTATCTTCTTAAATCCCTCCCTGGTGTTTAAACACCTCCTTTCCTTGGCGAAGTAAGCTAAGAAGGTCTTTACTTCTATTCTTTGAAACTGGTGATAAATTATTCCAGCTTTTATCCCTTCTAAGTTGATTTCGATTTCCTTTTCTCTCATTTTTCTCCTCTTAGAAGAAAGCAAGGCCTTTCTTTCTTCGCAATAAATAAAGGAAGAAAGGAGCACCACAGAAGGCAGTGATTACTCCTACTGGGATCTCTGTGGGTGGAAGTAGAGTGTGGGCTAGGGTGTCAGCCAGGATAAGGAATATGGCACCGACCAGGGTAGATAGGGGAAGCAAGAAACGATGGTCTGGTCCCCAGATAAGCCTCACCGCGTGTGGAACGATTATGCCTACAAAACCGATAAGTCCGGTGAAACAGACTGCGGAGGAGGTGATAAGAGTCGCAGTACCCAGCAATATGAGTTTAACTCTTTCTACATTGATGCCCAATTGTTGTGCCTGCTCTTCATCAAGCTGCATCACGTTGAGAGGCCGAGCATGAAGACAGATGACTACGATACCTGCCAGTACACAGGGGAGGACTGTCCATACTTCAGACCACTTGGTCAGGGAAAGCCCTCCCATCAGCCAGAATACAATCCCGTGCAGTTCCTCCCCGCAGATGGTCATAAGGTAACAGGTAATTGCGGACAGGAAAGCGCCCAAAGCTACTCCAGCCAGGATAAGGGTAGTTGCCGGCAGTGTCTTGCCCACACGGGCCAGTGAATAGACAATGGCAACAGCACTCATGGCGCCGATAAAGGCGAACAATGGCACGGCTCCGAAACTCATCCAGGAGATGGTGAAAGGGATGAGGAAGGCGGTAGTGGCTCCCAATCCGGCCCCCGAAGCCACGCCGAGAAGATAAGGGTCAGCCAGGGGATTGCGAAACAACCCTTGGTAGGTGGCTCCGGCTACCGCCAAAGCTGCCCCTACTAAACCTGCCAAAAGGATGCGCGGAAGCCTGACGTCCAAGATTATCGTCTCAAGTCCCTCAATCGTCAGGGTCATGCCAAAAATTTCAGGACAGGGAGGGACGATATGGAGAAAAGGCACCTGGGAAAAAAGGACTTGAAAACAGGTAGAGAAGGGTATGTGAACGCTTCCCAGGGTAGTGGCAAAAATAATTACTACTAAAAGCAACCCAGCGAGTCCTACTAAGGCATAAACCTTGCCTTTCCAGCGAAGAGGGTAGGATAGGGCAAATTCGCTAGCAGGTTTGCTAACTGACTCGGAAGAGAAGTGCATCATTTAATATACCCGCACTACTTGAGCTTAAACCTTCCATCCCCCCTTAAAAGAGGACAAGTGTGTTTAGCCTCTAGGGCATAAGTGATATGATAGATATTCATTTTAATCACTCTCTCGCCAGGCAGTTCACAAACTCTGTCTTCTTCCTTGTTTTTCGTATCTCACTTATTTCGGAGTGTAAAGGCAGGTAAGAAACGACATAAAGATGCTTCATTGCCCTGGAGACTGCTTCTATTAGCTCCTGTTTTGTTGGTTCTCGAAATTCCTCTGAGGTAGGAACCCAGGGATCTATCCAGAGTGGGATCGTAGGGTCTATCTCTGAGATAAATGTTGCCAGCTTCTCAATATCCACGGGATCGTTTACACCTGGAATTAGGATTGTCTCCACATGAAGCATAAAATGCTCGTCTTCCATTTTGGAAAGAAGGCTTATTGCTCTTAAACTTAGCTCATTAGAGACTTTTGTGTAGTAGATATGTTTTCCTGGATCGAAAGCTTTCACACTGAGGAAAACTTGATTTATCCCCGCTCTCCTTAATTCCTTTACATAATCTTCATCTAACTTACTTCCGTTGGTACACAGACATAGATAACGATCAGCTCTTGAAAGTGTCTTGATTATACTTATTAGATCAGGGTCGAGAGTAGGTTCATAGCCCCCAAAATAAACTCGGTGTGGCTTAAGTTCATTTACCTTTTGGATAATCCCCTCTAAGCTCATATCAATGCGCTCTTCTTTATCGGCATAGATATCATACTTGCTCCTTTTTCGAAGACAACCGATGCACTCAAAATTACATCCCTGGAAGGAAAGAGTCACTTCTCTAGTCCCATAATGGTCCAATGAATAAGATATGTGATAGATATTCACAAGTTCACTCCTTTATTCTGAGCATAACGAAGAATTTCCAAAGCACTGCGATTTGCTCGGGAACGTAGAGCAATGGAGCGCCTCTCTCATTGCAACTTAGCTGAGATTTCCAGAAACCACATATTATCTCTCTTTTCTTTCGCACCCTGAGTAATCTTGAGTGTCTTCTTAAAGATGGGTCCTGCAGTGACAAAAGTATGGTATTCTCCTCCTTCTCCACAGGGATGGGAGCCGAGTTTGGTAACCTGACTCACAAGAGTTTCATCCAAAACTTTTCCCAATAAGCTCTCTTCTAATCTAGTGGCTACCACCATAGCTTTGAATTCTAGCTTAAGAAATTCACCAATTAATTCTTCTGCCTTTGTTCCCCAAAGGGGCAGAAACGCCTTTATCCCTAGCTCATTACAGACCCTCTCTACCCACTCCCTATGCTCTTTTAAGTCTATATCGCCAAAAACTCCTCCTTCTATCCCCTTATGCTTGAGCTCTCTCACGACCTTCTTAAAGTTCTCCTCATATTCTTCCCAGGACGTTTTCACCTGAATCAGAGGGATGCCAATAGCTTCTGCTTGCGAAGCTAAAACACCGGCCTTAATCCCATGAGACCTTGATCTCTCCCCATCTTCAGAGATAAAGTTAACCAAATATAAGACTTCATACCCTTGTGAAATTGCTCTATAGGTTGCCAAAGCGCATTCTTTCCCTCCACTCCATGAAGCGAAAACTTTCATTTGACTACCTCTCGAGCTTGCCAAATATCCATAATATTACAACCTAAGCTTACTATAAACAAGTTCAACTGATTGAGGATTATTTAGTCTGTCTTCCGAACAGTGACGAGGGGTCCTAATTTCTCGCTTTGCTTAGAATCGGACGGGTTGTTAAGCAACTTTGTTGATTGAATAAAGGCTGCCTTTTTTGATACTCCCTTTAATTTGTACGTAGTTACGTTCCTCTCCTAATTCTACGGAATATGAATACCAGAGCTACAACAAGTACGATGATAACCACAATAGCTATCGTGCTACTGGTGTCGAGATTCCTATTAGAAGCGTTATTCGCCACGGTGAATTCCCCTTGCTGCTCTCCCAGTAAGGCGGTATAAACTCCCGGGGTTGCCTTGGTTACACTAAAGACCACATTCTGGGATGAACCAGGTGAAATCTCCACCAGTTGACTGTCCTCCACTTGCTCATTGACATAAAGGAGGGCTTCATAAGTTCCAGTTTTCTCACCATTGTTGGTTATACTGGCGGAGATGCTGACTGTCTGGTTAGGCTGAACTTGCTCTGGCGAGATATTGAGGGGGGAGATTGCAAAACTGGCCAGGTTTCCCCGCGTGGGCGATGCAAAATTGGCGGTAATATTCTTGTCAGAGTCCATAGCTATGGTAACGGGATTGGCGTTTCCGGTGAGATCACCGCCCCAGCAAGAAAAGATATGACCCTCAGAAGGGATAACGGTTAGCTTGATAGAAGTGTCCTTCTCATAATGGCTGCCTAATTCCGAAGGGCTGAGGATAACACTTCCGCCATCGCTTGGTTCATAGGTTACTGTTAAGGTATAGGTTATGAGGTCGTTCGCACTGCTGCTGCCTGGGCTGAAATGAGCGGTGATAGTTTTATCTCTATCCATGGTTACCGTGGTAGATGGAGAATCAGGGTCGGCAATGTTACTTGACCAGTGGTCAAATTGCCAGTCTGAGGCTGGTGTGGCGCTGATGCTCACTACGTCTCCGACATCATAGATATGGTTGCCCACTGAAGGGGTGGTTGAGCCACTTCCATCCACCGCCATAGTCAGAATGTAAGTTTCTGGGGGAGGCCCACCCATGGTCACAGTTATCTCATCATCATCGACAGGATATTCATTCTTATCCTCATCCTTGACTACGCCGTGGAAGGTATAGGTGGTGATAGTGTCGATTGTTGGTGCCTTGGCACTATAGGTAAAACTTGCTGAATTCCCGAGGAAGGTGAACTTGACTGTGTTGCCTGATTTTTGGGTTCCAATATCATCAGGGGTGCAACTGAGATAGGTAAACCCATCAGGCAAGGTCTCCTCTACCTGACCAGCAAAACCGCAGCCTGAAGCCTCAATGGCGACGTTGAAAGTGGCTCCTGAAGCTACCGATGACGGAAGGGTCCGCGTGGCTGTCGCTGGCGACGCCAGGGCCGGGGCAGCTATAACTGCTATCAGTATAATTGCTGCTATTGAAGGAATGACCCTTCTCGATAGCATTTTTCCTCTCACCCTTATCATCCAGAATACGGCATCACAAATTATGTTGCTGGTGCCTTGGTTATCACTTTGTGGAGGTGGCATAGTATTAGTACCACCTCCACCTGACGCAAATATTACTAGCTGCTCTTTTTAATCTGCGCTTTGGACACTCTACGTTACTCTCTTCTGGTTCTAGCGATTAGAAACACTATTGCTGCAACGAGCACTAGAGATACAACTATAATGGTTATTATGCCACCTGTGCCCAAGCCACCAGAGGGATAGGTAGTTGTGAGTGGAGCTAGCACAACGAACTGACCTTGGTGTCCTTCTAAAGATACTTGATAAGTTCCTGGTGTTGTTTTACTTAACCTGAACACCACATTCTGGCAGGAGCCAGGGGAAACACCAACTACCCATCTGTCTTCTAACTGCCTGTTGATGTACAAGGAAGTGGTATGGCTACCTTTCTCCCCGCCATGATTGCCTATATTGATTGAGATTTCAACTTGCTGATTGGGTAGAACTTGCTCTGGTGAGATATGCAGATAAGAAGCCACAAAGTTTGCCGGCTTCTTAGATAATTCATTGGACTTCCTCAACTCCAGTACGATGATATTTACGGTATCGGGAGATGAATCCGAGTTGCCGTCGTTTACCACCAGGGTGATTGTGGTAGTTCCCAGAGGAAGCTCGATCGTTGGATTGCCCTCAGTAACAGTAGTGCTGTTCCATGTCCATTCGTAGGTAAGAGAGTCTCCTTCTGGGTCATAAGAACCAGAGCTAGCGAGTGTTACCTTGGCAGTGGTGGCGGGAGGATGGATATAAACCGTTTGGTCAGTGCCGGCATTGGCAACAGGTGGCTCATTTACTACTGTTATGTCATCATTTTCAATGAGGTAGGAAATCCTGTCCTCATCCAGGATTTCGCCCTGGAAGGTATAGGTAGTGGTAGCGGCAACTCTTGGTGCCGTAACTTTGTAGGTAAAGCTTGCTGAATCGAAGAAAGAGAACTTGACCATACTGCCTGTCTGTTCAACCTGGCCTGTTGGGAGAGAACTGCTCACGTAGGTAAACCCGTCGGGCAAGATCTCCACCACCTGACCGAAGTCGCCACATCCCAAAGCCTCAATAGTGATAGCGAACTTGTCTCCCGATGTCACCGATGCCGGGAGAATCCTGGTGCCTGATGTTACCAGTACTGTTATATCATCATCTTGAATGGGGTAGGAAATCCTGTCCTCATCCAGGATTTCGCCCTGGAAGGTATAGGTAGTGGTAGCGGCAACTCTTGGCGCCTTAACCTTGTAAATAAAGCTTGCCGAATCGAAGAAAGAGAGCTTGATTGTGTTGCCTGTTTGCTCAACTCCAACGTCTTCCGAATCACAGCCGGCATAGGTAAATCCATCGGGTAGTGTTTCCACTACCTGACCGAAGTCGCCACAGCCTGAAGCCTCAATGGCGACATTGAACTCGGCTCCTGATGTCACCAATGTCGGAAGTGTCCTGGTGCCCGACGCCCCGGTAAAGAGGGTGAAATAGGCGGTGACCGTTTTATCGCTGTCCATGGTTATCGTGGTGGATGAGGAAGCAGGGTTGGCAACATTGCTGGACCAATGGTCAAATCGCCAGCCTGAGTTTGCCGTGGCGCTGATATCTACTACGGTTCCTTCGTCATAAGTGTGACCGCCCACCGCGGGGGTGGTCGAGCCATTCCCGCTCACCGCCATGGTTAAAGTACAGGTCGCGGGACCAGGTGCAGTTACAATTATTGAGCTGTCCGGAATGGGATATTCAATGTGATTCTCATCCTTAACTATGCCCTGATGAAAGGTATAAGCAGTGGTAGTCTCGACCGTTGGCGCTCTCGCGGTATAGATAAAGCTCACCGAATCACCCATAAAGGTGAACTTGATTGTGTTGCCTGTTTGCTCAACTCCGACATCTTCCGAATCGCAGCCGACATAGGTAAAGCCATCAGGCAGCGTTTCCACCACCTGACCGGCAAAACCACAGCCTGAAGCCTCAATGGCGACATTGAACTCGGCTACTGATTCTACCGACGTGGGGAGTGTCCTGGTAGCGGTTGCTGGCGCCGCCAGTACTGGTGCGATTATAACTGCTATCAGCACAACTGCCGCCAGGGTGGAAAAGAACCCTCTCGATAATAATTTCCTTCTCATATTTTCCCCTAATTATCCAAAGTAGAGTGTCACGACTTCTATCGCCTGCGCCTTAGCTATCAAACCGTTAAAGTAGTCCTGGATGGATTCGATGGCTTCAGCCTTGTTGATGTCTCCATTGCCATCTTCATCGTAATCCCAGGGGTCGAAGAAAAGCTCGGGATGGATGTATTTAGCCACCGCCTCCAAGCCAAGCACTATTCGTGGTCCTGGGCGCTCAACCCAGTTAGATTCCACATAGTACGCTCTTCCATTTTGACGGGCTGATACACCCGCAAGCCGGGGCTCGGTAAGTACCCAGTCCCATGTTCCGGATGCCGTGCCACCCATCGCCGTTACTATGATTACCTCGGGATTGCGCCCGATTACCGCCTCGATGTCGACTGACTGATAGTCATCAATGTCGGCAAAAATATTCACTCCCCCTGCCTTTTCAATCAAATCATGGATGAAGGTGCCATTGCCTGCAGTCCATATGGGCTCGTGATAGCAAATGTGGAACGTCCTGGGCTTTTCATTCTGGGGAAGCCCCGCTGTCTCTGCGGTTATTGTATCTATCTTGTTTTGCATGTCAGTTGTAATCGCATCTGCCCCCGCTTCCTTGTCGGTTATTTGCCCTACCGTCCTGATATCATGAAGTATGTCATCTAAATCGGTGGCTTCTACGCCGAATACCGTAACCCCCAATCCCTCCAGGGTGTTAATAACATCGATAGGATTGATAGCTGCAGCCAGTACAAAGTCAGGCTGAAGAGCAACTAGCTTTTCTACATCCGGTGTCCAGGGACCTCCTATGCTTTC
This sequence comes from uncultured Dehalococcoidales bacterium, assembly GCA_964514415.1. Classification (GTDB taxonomy): domain Bacteria; phylum Chloroflexota; class Dehalococcoidia; order GIF9; family AB-539-J10; genus CAZEQL01. The sequence continues at coordinate 30,198 of CAZEQL010000001.1, read as the reverse complement.
CTTCTCCTGAGCCTCCGGTGGGTAGTCGCAGAAGTCTGTCACTCCCACCACTCTATCCCCCAAGCCCAGGGCAAATAGTATCTCGGTGTTGGAAGGGGCTAGAGACACTATTCTCTGTGGTAATGCCTCAATGGTGACCTCCCGGCCTAAGTCGTCGGTGAGGGTTATGGGATAAGTGGTAGCCAGACTGGTTGCAGGAAGCGACATTGCCACCACCAGCGCCAACGCAAGCAGTAGACTACCCCATATACCAAATTTCTTTTTAATGCTATTCATTTCTACTCTACCTCCTTGTCAGTAGTTGCTTAGACTGCAGCGGATTCCTTCAGCTAGTTCATATGCCTCTCTCCCTCTCAGGTATACAAGTTTATTTGCTTAAAAGCAAGCTTACTTGATTAAGAGAGATTATAAAACATATGTTTTTGCCATGTCAAATTTTGCTAATTCACCGCCATGACACTTGCAGCCTTCACGATGACAAGAAACAGAGGGCGCAAAATGATAGTAAATAAGCTTTCATATTAAACCTATATACTCGCTCTCCTCAGAGCTATTACACACCCCAGAAGAAAGGCTATTCCAAAACCCACGATGGCCAGCAGTGACAGCCAGGGGAAGGGCTGGCCCAGAGATGCTGCTCGCAAGCACAGGCTGGAATGTGTCAGGGGAAGGATGTACAGGGCGACCTTTAGTCCCTCGGGCAATTGGCTCAGGGAGAAGAAGGTGCCACAGAGAAAGGTCATCGGCAGTAATATCAGGCTGCTGAAGGTAGCCATGTCTTCATGTGCCTTCACCAGTAGCGCAATGAGGACTCCCATAAAGGCGAAGATGAAGCAGGTGAGCACCAGAGTTACCACGAAAAGAGGGCTGAAGGTTAAGGTGGGTGATAGCAGATAAGCCACTACCAGGAAGGCTATGGAGCTAATGAGACCACGCACCACGCCGATTGACGCCTTGCCCAGGATTAACGAAAGGTGACTAACGGGAGACATCAAGCATTCGTCGAAGCTCTTGCAATAAAGGCGATCCACGTTGAGCTTCATTCCGGCACCATTGAAGCTGATGGTCATGGCGGTAAGGGCGACTATGCCTGGTATCACGAACTCGAGGTAATTTGTACCCTCGATATTGATTCCCCGCCCTAACCCCCAGCCAAAGGCTATTAAGTACAGCAGGGGGCTAATCATGGTGGTGACAAGAAGCCGCCACCATTGGCGCCGTAAAATCCTTAAATCTGTCCAGAGAATGGAGTAGAAATCCATGTTATTCGTCACCTACCTTTCGCCCGGTCAGCTCTACGAAGACATCTTCTAGATTCGATTCCCGCACGATGATGGTCTTAACGTCGGAGGGTAGGCTCTGAACGTAGCCTGTCGCTGCAGCTCTGTTAGGGAAGTAGTGATAGTGGGTGTTTTTATTGTTAGAGAGTGTCTCTACGGTGACCAGCCCTAGGCGCAGCCGGAGCTCCAGGGGGCTGCCTAGGGCGATCAATTGCCCCTGGTGGATTATCCCCACTCGCTGGCAGAGAGCCTCTGCCTCCTCGATGTAATGGGTAGTGAGAAAAACGGTGGTGCCAGCTGAGTTCATGCCGCGTATCATATCCCAGACATGGCGTCGGCTCTGGGCATCCACCCCTGCTGTGGGCTCATCGAGGAAGAGCACTTTGGGGTGGTGTATGAGAGCGCGGGCAATCATCACCCGCCTTTTCATCCCTTCTGAAAGCTCCCTGACCAGTTGATTAGTTTGCTTGGTCAGTCCTATATAGTCAAGCAACTCGGCGATGCGCTGCCGCCGCTCATTTAGCTTTAGGTGATGCAGCCGAGCGTGCAATTCCAAAATCTCCCATACGGTCAGCTCCCAATCTAGGCTCAAGTGCTGCTGCACTATTCCGAACTCCTTTCTTACCTGTCTCGGGTTCTTCACCACGTCGAAGCTGTTTATCCAGGCATGTCCTGAAGATGGCTTGGTTAAAGTAGTCAAGATGCGGATAGTCGTGGTCTTGCCAGCGCCATTGGGACCCAGAAATCCAAACATCTCCCCCGTATGCACTTCCAGATCTAAGGTCTCAACTGCTCTGATTCCACCGTATATTTTGGTGAGTTCCTTAGTTACAATCATCTTTGGCCGGTTTACCATAGCCCAAACGATGAGGTGAGGTGGCATCCCCGAAAAGTCAGATCCGAAGTGTCCATAGCTGTACCTTTAGAATTTCCTGTGTAGACCTGAATCTATTCCTTCTGTGTGGATGCGATTCACTCCGCATCGTCACACTATTCCTCTTTTAGCGTCTCATATTGCGTCTCGTAGCCCAAAAGCTCCAAATATCTCAACTTGATGATAACTTCCAGTTGAAGCGCTTCTTGTATCTCTCCAACACACCAATAGTCTTTGTGCCAAAGAGTCCGAGAAAGATGGCATTTCCTGCGGCATGAGAGATGTCAAACCAAAGACTGCTAATTTGGACAAGGATTAAAGTTCTGAGTGTAAGGGGATAAGTAAAGAATAGCCAGAAGTAGATATTCGTGAGGAAGCCAAAAACGAAACCACAAATAACACCAATAACAATCAGTCCTTTCCTGTCCAGATTGAATCGCCTGAGATAAGCAGCCCCATACCCTATCAATCCCCAGGCAAGCATTTGATATAACGTCCAGGGACCCTGCCCTAAGAAAAAATTGGAGATGAGTGGCGTCATCGCTCCTACCATGAAACCAGATATGGGCCCAAAGACATATCCAGAGCAAATTATCAAAAAAGTGCAAGGTTGAAAGCTGGGAATAGCAGCAAATGGAATTCTTAGAACTGCCGATGTAGTGGCCAACATGGAAACTAACGCTATCTCTTTAGAGCCCAGAGCGACTGATTCAAACTTGAAGAAAAAGGCTAATATGATCAGAACGGCTAGCAGAATTGCTACTAAGCCCCAGTTTGCCAAAGCATTGAACGAAGGAAACAAAGCAGGGGAAATGGCAAAACCTATACTTAAAGCCAGTAGCAATGCCAGGACGATGTAGCTCTTCTTCATGCCATTATCCCTAACGCTTCATTAGCAGTTAACACATCGCCGGGGATACCATAGCTTTTGAGCGATTGAGCCAGGCGATTTATCTGGGGAGAGAATAGCAATGCTTGCGATAACACCTCTCGCTTATTCCCATCTACCACAACTCCCCCCTCGCTGAGTAATATCACTCTGTCGCCATACTCAGCTACTGTCTCCACATCTTGAGTAACCAAAATCACCGCCTTGCCTTCTTTTCTGTACTCATCTAAAAAGCTCAACAACTCAACCTTCAACTTATACTCCATTCCCCTGGTAGGCTCATCCAAAATGATTATCTTAGGCCGAGCTACAAGAATGGAAGCCAGAGCTACCCTTTGTTTTTCTCCGCCGCTTAAAGACCGTGGGTATCGATGCCGGTATTGTGTAAGTTTAAATCTCTCCAGCACCTGGTCAATCATCAGACCCATTTCCTTGTTTGAAAACCCCAAATTCCTTAGAGTAAAGGCAATCTCCTCTTCAACAGTATCGGCGAATAGATGCTCATTAGGATTCTGAAAAACATAGCCTACTTTCTTAGCTAGCTCAGCTATAGTTGTTTCTCTAGTATCAATGCCATTCACCAGCACGCTGCCCTTTGTTGGCTTTAACAGCCCGTTAAAGTGCTTGACCAAGGTTGTCTTTCCAGAGGCATTCCTGCCCATAACAGCTATAAATTCCCCTTCACATACTTTCACACTTATGTTTTTCAGAGCAACAAAATCGTTGGGGTAAGCGTGCCATAGTCCCTTCACGTCAATTAGCGGCTGAGAGTAATCCCTTTTAGTATTATTAATGGGCTGAGGAGACAGATTTTTCCTCTTCACTTCGTTCAGGGTCAGAAAGGTGTGGGGTTGAAGGGTTTTGGCTAAAGCTGTCCTGCCTTCTTTAACTGTTAGAGGAGTGTTATCAATTCTGATGCCTCTTTGTTTAAGCCCCTGGGTAAGTTTGATTACTGGAGGCATGCCGACACCACTTAACGCAACCCTACTATCGCTGAGAATTGATCGCGGAACCCCATCAGCCATAATCATGCCATCATCCAACACAAGTATTCTATCAACATGTTGCACCACCCTGTCTAACCTGTGTTCTACCAGTATCACCGTAATGCCTAACTCATCGTTCAGTCGCTCTACCACATTAAGCACCTCTTCAGCGCCTTTAGGGTCTAATTCGGAGGTAGGCTCATCTAGCACCAAGATATTAGGATACAACGCTATGACTGAGGCTATAGCCACCCGCTGTTTTTCTCCGCCAGAGAGCTCAGTTATAGTTCGATGGCGCAATCCAGCAATACCCACTGTATCCAATGCTTCTTCTACTCTTTTAGCCATTAGTTCCCGGGGAAAGCCAAGATTTTCCAAGCCAAAAGCGATCTCCCTATCTACATCCGTTGACACCAGTTGATTCTCTGGGTCTTGAAATACCATTCCCACCTTGGTAGCTAACTCCATAGTGGGATGCTCCATTACATCAAGGCTCTCCACCTCCACCTTGCCACTTATCTCACCTCCATAAAAATGCGGTATCAACCCATTCAGACAGCGACATAGACTTGACTTCCCTCCCCCAGAGGGGCCAGTAATTAGCACAAACTCGCCATCCTGAATCTCAAGACTTATGTTTCGCAGAGCCGGCTTAGCGGTATCGCTATAGTGAAAAGTCAAGTTATTTATCTTAATCAAGGTCGATTCTCCTTTTTAAGGGAGCTAAAATAGATAACATGTTTAACAAGAATATCAAGCTGATTAGCATAATTGTCTCCAGTTGTGTGAAACTAACTTCTTGCAAAACAGGATAATATTCATACCCTCCTTGCCCCAGGCAACGCATAACAATGCCAACCGCGCAGGGGAGTAGAGCACAGGCAATAGTGATAGCATCGAATCGAGTTATCTTCAGTTCTTTGTAGAAAGTCCTGTTTTGGCTGGAGCCAAAAGCTCTTGATTCCATAGCTTCAGCAACCTGGACTGCTCGATCCAAGGAATTGGATAGCAGCGGAATAGCAATAGTCATATGATTCTTAGCCCTTTGAATTCGCCCTCCCTTCTCAAACTCCAGGCCTCTGGACCTCTGAACGTCAGTGATACATTGTGCATCATCGATTAGTGTGGGGACAAATTTGGCGGATAAGGAAGTGACCAGGACCGATTTATAAGGCAACTTCACTTTTGTCATAGCTAGCATTAAGTCATCGGGGTGGATAGTAAACATAAGGATAGTGAAAGCAGAAATTATGGCTAGCAGCCGTATGCTATTCCCTACACCACAAAGTATGGCTTCCAAGGTTATAGTAGGAACACCCATTATGGGGATGGCGAAAGGTGCTTGATATAGAACATGCGAACCTTGATTGCTCACCAGGGTATTTATGACTATTATTAACCCACAAAGGAAAACAATGAATTTTATTAAGGAAGTCCATTCTCTCCATACTTTGGCTGCTAAAATTAGAGGCAGCGTTGACAGAAATAATAAAAGGAGATAGAAAGGGTTATTAAACAGCAAGGCAAGAACAAAAACACTAGCAATCCAAGCTAGCTTGCTCCAGGGATTTAGCCTATAAATAGCCGTACCTTTATCTCTATAGTTATAGCTTATCATTGAGGCACCTTGATAACTTCTCCGTCAATTATCACAGCGGCGCAGGCATAACGAAATTTTTCATAATGATTAATTAGGGCATCCGCGGCATCCTCAACTGCAGCATTGTTCATCCCCGACACCACCCAGATTACATTTTCACAAGCTCCGGTGCCCTTAGGGTTCCAGGGATTCTGGGTAGCCTGAATCAACCCACAGGCTGGTCCATATTGCGCTTGATTTCCCTGCAAATCGAATCCTATGACCTTATCTTCGGCAAAGTAAATGAAAAAACCAAGCTTTTTATAAATCTCGTTCAGCTCTGATATGGGTTCAAAACCCTTGGTGCCCAAAAGTATTAAGTTGGAGTGTTCCTTATCTTGAGAGGGTAGTTCAGTGGCAGCTTGGACGCTCACATTTTCAACTTCCAGCTCTTTTAGCTTACTCATTAGATTCTGAGCAGCATCTTGGAAGCCTTCATCATACACTACTACGGTTGGCGGAACCTTCCCTTGATAGCCACCTAAAAATGGCTGGGGGAAATCACCAATTATGGCAGGAACGAAGGCATAAAGACTCCAATCATGGAAATCCCAATGCTCTACGTCACCATCACGGAGCTTATAGCTCAGTGCTCCAACTCTAGCTGACATGCCATTAACGTAGAAAAACCAGTCCTTCTTAACTTTACTTCCAGAATACTGAGAGCGAATCCCGTTTATAGCCTCAACAAACCCACCCCCATACTTCGTTTCCACTGTGGCTACCTTTTCCATAGCATCCAGAGCGGCAGCGCCATCGTTTATTATCACTGACTTATCCAGCATCAATTCACTGCCAAAGTTCTGGCTGACTATCACCCTGACTGCAATCTCACCCGAGGGCTGTGATTGACAGCCAGATACGACGATGACGAATAGACAAGAAAAAGCAAGCGCTAGTGCAATTATCTTTGGCAAGTTACCTTGCTTCATCCACATTCACCCTCTAGAAGGAAGCTCTTATCTATATCTGATTATGCCTTCTGCCTAATTTTACGAAATAGGAAAGCCAAACCTGCGACAAGCGCTATAATAACCACAATAGCTATTTTGCTCACAGTGTCTAGTCCACCACTGGAAGCTTGGCTGCCAGCCACGGTAAATTGCCCTTGACCTTCTGCCATTGAAACAGCATAAGTATCTGGAGTTGCCCTGGTTATGCCAAATACCACAGTCTGAGTTGAGCCTGGAGAAATGCTCACCGTCTGGCTGTCTTCAATCCGGTTGTTGATATAAAGAACAGCTTCGTAGCTTCCAGTTTTCCCACCATTATTGGCTATGTCGATGGAGATGTTCACCTGCTGGTTAGGCTGGACTTGCTCTGGCGAGATATTAAGATTGGAGGCTGAAAAACTAGCTGGCTTCTCTGATGCAGGCAGCATAAGTGCAATGATTGAGTTACCAATTTCCATATCAAGTTCGGCAGTGCTGCCAGAGGTTGTCACATTCTCAAGCTCTGTCCAGCTAGCATCAACAATCTTATAAAATTTTACGTGCTCAGCATTAGAGACATCAGTGAATTTTAGGGTGAAACTTCCACTTCCCTCTGAGTCTACAACATAGGCTGATTGGATATCCAGGTCAGGGGGAACATCGCCCAGGTTCTCGGCAGGGCAGCTATCCACAGAAATTGACGTCACCTCAGTGCCTGCCTTCACTAGTCCCATATTAGTCAGGTTACCAGTATCAAACAGCACAAAGTTAGCGGTAACCTTTTTATTCCTGCTCATAATTACAGTGGTGGGATTGATGCTGCCGCTCAGACTACCACTCCAACTGCCAAAAGCATAACCATTAGCTGGTATAGCATTTAGCTCAACTTCGCTGTCTTCGGAATAACTCTCAGCGGGCTGATTGGGACTTAAATCAACCGCTCCACCGCTTTCGGGACTTATATCCACCGTCAGGCTACGATGCCTAGGTTCGGATGCCACAACCGTTACTGCTATCTTATCACTGCGTATACACCCATCTTTTTCAGCAAAGACAGCATAGCTTCCTTCGTTAGCTATGCTGATGTCCGCTGTCCCATCAGCGCCAGTTGTGTAATTATGATGATTGATACGAACCGTGGCGTCTGCACAGGGTGACCAATCATGACTGCCATCATCATACAGAGCTACCCGGGCGGTGAATTCCTCACCTGCACCTATCCGGGTATCGCTGAACGATATTTTTAGGGGTGCGTCGCCACCGGACCCATAGTACCACAGCACTTCTTGGTGTGGGGGTTCTGGGGGTGTTGTTTCACCCAGAATAAATCTGCCAGCAGCGACGCTGGGGCAATAGTAATTTACGCGGTACTGCCAACCACACGCACGCGTCCCCGTCCCCTTATTCTCCTCCTCACCTATAGAGCTTACGAACAACGCCCCATAGGTATCAGTCACGTAATATGGGAAATCCCCAGTCTGGGAAGCCTCATCTAGAGCGCCCAACACGGTGGGGTCTGACAGATGATAGGTTTTGTTGCTGTTATCAGCAATAATAGCGGATTCAGAGACAGTTACGCTTCCCCTCCAGATGGTTTCATCCTGCCCCTCGATTCTTACATAGACAGATGCCTCTTCCTGTGCTCCGAGAACCGTTGCTGGATATGGTAATTTGCTTAAAAGCGCCTGCGCGGCAGAGGCAGCCGTTTGCTGGTGGTAACTACCACTTAAGATAATGGCAAGTAAGAAGGTAACGGTAAGCGATAATACGAATATCTTCGGTAATTTACCTTGCCTCATCCATATCTAGCCTTATAAAAGCTGCCTGCCGTGTAGAATTGCTGAATCAGGCGTGCTAGAGTTTTATGCTTTGCTATCACCTAAGTTAGTCAAGCCAGCCAATAAGAGTCCAACCTTCATCCAGGTAATAAGTGTTATTGCCATAAACTAAGGTGCACTCTTCTCTCACGTTTATCCAGTAGCCCCGGCCTCTGTGTAGCAGTGTGAGGGTGTTGCTTCCAGGTGGTAAGGAAGGACCATAAACTGTCCATCCACCAGTACCCTCGCCTTCCCTATAGCCCCAGGCTATAACTAAGTTGTCTCCAAGGGAGACTAAGCCTGTGGTTACAGTGGTGAAATATGGTTTGCCTAAAAGTGCCTGTACGGCAGCAGCAGTGGTCTGGCATGGCCAAGCTCCAGGATCACCAGTCTGCCAGTTAAACTGTCCATTGCCCTGCTGGAAGCTTACCACATCATCAATAGGAGTATTGCCATTTTTGGTCCAATCTGCACTTGTTGGGTCTTGGCCCGCAGCCACTATAGCATTAATGGCACAGGAATCTGTATCCGCGTTGGTTGCACCACCCCAGGATTCAAAGCCTCCGTTATCCATCTGCTTCAATTTGATATAAGCCAGAGCATTCGTCACTGCGGTTGAAGCAGGACCCTCTCCAGCAACAACCAAAGCTATAACAGACGCAGCAGTATCGTCAATGTCTGTTCCCCATGAAGCCGCGACATCGAAACCCCAACCGCCATCAGGTTGCTGGCAGTTTTTAATGAACGTCGCGCTGTGTTGGATAATCTCCGAACTTGGCTCCTTCCCGGCAGCAATAAGGGCTATAACTCCCCAAAAATCATCATTGACTAGCGTTGGATCGCCAATTTGTATACCATCATAGGTTGCTTCTAATTGAGCCATAAAATCTATGCCGCCAAAGTTTGTAGGGTTTTCACGAGCGGCCACTATAGCCAGGATCATTCTGGCGTAATCAGTAGCCGAAGTGGCACCACCCGCATTAGTAGCTAGATAATCGACGATGGAAGGATTATCTCCCACCTTCCATTCGTGAGGATCTTCCCCCGCGGCAGCTATTGCCATGGTTACCCAGGCTGAGGGTCCAAATCCACCGATGTCGCCCTCTGCGGTCTGCTGGCCATGCAGATAACCCAGAGCATTAGCTATCTTAGCGTCAGTTGGATGCAAAGGATAGGTTGTCTGTCCCAGCACTGATGTGGGTAATATCATAGCCGAGATAAGTGCCAAAACCAACAACAAACCACCCAGAACACCGAGTTTCTTTTTAATGCTGCTCATTTCTACCTCCTTGTTAATAGCTTAATTTACACTTAATGAGCGGATTTTCTTGCCGAAACGCATATGCGTAATCTTTATTTATACAAATTAATATTCATATACACAAGTAAAGTTGATTAACATTATAATTAACTGCATTTGGGATGTCAAATCTTCATGTTTTAAGGATGAGACACTGGGTAAGAACACTCCCACTCACAAAAGCGTCAGTGTAGAGATTGCTAAATAGTCTCTTGCATTTGCTCATATTCCCCGAATGCCAACTGATGTAACATGCTCTTGCGCAACGTTTAGAAACTCCTCCAGCTTTTCCTTGGGGTAGGGAACTATCCTCATGTAGGAAGGGTCCAGTGTGGGATTATCAGCCCTGAATTGCTGCAGGTAATACCGTTTTGCTCCTTTAATCAATGAGGTGATATCTTCTATATCCTCTCTCCCAACCAGCCCCGGCACACAGGTCGTCCTGAACTCATATTCGATGGACGCCTCCATGATGGCTCGTATGCTATCCAGTATCTTGTTGGCATTTATTTTTCTTCCTGAAGCTATGTGGTATTTTTCAAGCGATGTTTTTATATCCATGGCAACATAATCTACAACTTTGCTCTTTAAAATCTCTCTCAATACATCCGTGCTGTAGCCATTGGTATCCAGCTTTATAGATAATCCCGTGTTTCTCACCTTCCCCAAAAACTCTACCAGATTGCTGCCATTCAGCAACGGCTCGCCGCCCGTAATCACCACGCCATCAATAAAGCCTTCTCTTCTCTTAAGAAAAGCTAGTACCGAATCTGCATCTATAGAAGGCAGGCGCTCATACCCTTCCACGAGACTTCCGTTTTGACAATAGGGGCATCGGAAATTACACCCACCCACAAACAGGATGGACGCTATCCTTCCAGGAAAATCAATCAGGGATATTCCCTGCATACCACAGATTCTCATCTTCTAGAAGCGGTTCCTTAAAACAAAGTAGCCTTAAGTTTGTACTCCTTCCGCTCCCTGAACTCTTCCTGTTTGCCCTCGTTCCACTGCTGAACGGGTCTGAAATATCCCACGATACGAGAGTAAATCTCTGTCTCTTTCCCACACTGTGAACACCGGAGATGCTCACCGGCGATGTAGCCATGCGTGGGGCAGATGGAGAAGGTGGGTGTCAGGGTGAAGTAGGGGAGATGAAAATTCTCCACAATTCGCCTCACCAGCAGCTTGCAAGCCTCGGGGTCATCTACTCTCTCACCCAGAAAGCAATGAAACACTGTGCCCCCGGTATATAGAGCCTGGAGTCCATCCTGGTGAGTTAAAGCCTGGAAAAGGTCGCCATTATATTTTACGGGTAGGTGGGTCGAATTAGTGTAGTATGGCTGTTTCTCTCCTGCGGTAATAATGTTGGGAAAGTTTTCCCTGTCAAGTCTCGCCAGTCGGTAACAGGCGCCCTCGCCAGGCGTGGCTTCCAGGTTGTAAAGCCCTCCCGTCTCTTCTTGAAATCGCGCCAGTGTTTCTCTCATAAAGGCGAGCACCTTTACAGCCAGCTCCTTTCCTTCTTCCGTTGATATATCTTTTCCCATGAAATTCAAGCAGGCTTCATTCATCCCGATGAGGCCAATGGTGGAGAAATGATTCGTCCAGTAGTTACCAAATCTTTTCTTTACCATGGCGAGGTAAAATCTGGAATAGGGGTAGAGCCCGTCCTCGGTAAACATTTCCATGGTCTTTCTCTTAATCTCCAGGCTCTCCTTGGCCAGGGACATAAGTTTGCCTAACCTGGCAAAGAAATCCTGTTCACTATTAGAGAGATAACCAATTCTGGGCATGTTAATGGTTACCACGCCGATGCTTCCAGTGAGAGGATTCGAGCCGAAAAGTCCGCCGCCCCTCCTTCTAATCTCGCTGGTATCTAACCTCAATCTACAACACATGCTTCGGGTGTCTTCAGGATTCATATCGGAGTTGACGAAATTAGCAAAATAGGGAATGCCATACTTCGCCGTCATTTCCCAGAGCGCCTTTTGTTCCTCGCCTTGCCAGTCAAAGTCCCTGGTGATGCTGTAGGTGGGAATGGGAAAAGTAAAGATGCGCCCCTTGGCGTCGCCCTCTATCATAATTTCACAAAATGCCTTGTTGAGCATATTCATTTCTTTCTGAAACTCAGCGTACGTGGATTCCAGAGGCTTGCCCCCGATTATAACTGCTTCATCTTTCAGGGGGGAAGAAGGGAGGAGGTCGAAGGAAAGGTTGGTAAAAGGCGTCTGGAAACCAACTCTCGTGGGAATGTTCAGGCTAAAGACAAACTCCTGCATTGCCTGTTTTACTTCCTTATAGTTCAAACTATCGTATCTGATGAAGGGAGCAAGAAGAGTATCAAAGTTGGAAAAAGCCTGGGCACCTGCCGCCTCTCCCTGAAGAGTATAGAAGAAATTCACGATTTGTCCTAAGGCACTACGGAGGTGTTTTGGAGGAGTGCTCTCCACCTTCCCCTGAACTCCTCGGAAACCTTGAACCAATAAATCTTTTAAGTCCCACCCACAACAATAGCCTCCCAAAATCCCCAGGTCGTGTATATGGAAGTCCCCTTTAATATGAGCCTCCCTTATCTCAGGTGGGTATATGTTGCCAAGCCAGTAACGAGAGGCGATGCCAGATGACACATAATTATTAAGCCCCTGGAGGGAATAATCCATGTTGCTGTTTTCACTCACCCTCCAGTCCAACTTGCTCAGATAGTCATCAACCATTCGTCTGGCGCCGTCTAATAGCCTTCTTGATTCCCTCAGCTTGGCGTGCTGGTCTCTATAAAGGATGTAAGCCTTGGCAATCCTGGCATAGCCGTTCTCGATGAGCATTTTCTCCACCAGGTCCTGCACTTCCTCCACCGTGGGCACCCTGCCATCTCTACACGTGATCTCCAGAATAGAAACCACCTCACCGGATATGCGTTCCGCTTTGCTTCTGTCGTCCTCACCTACAGCCTTGGTGGCCTTAAATACGGCTTCGGTTATTTTGGCAGGGTCGAATGAAACGATATGACCTTCTCTTTTCCTTATGTGCTCAATTTTGAGATTTCCCATCCAGCCATGTCCCTCCTTATTATTCCCACTATGTGCTGTGAGTGGATGATAGGAGCGTTATCACTTTACTACTAAAGGAATACCAATACTTAATCAGGGATATTTGAGAAGAAGCAAGTGAGCCTGATTATACTCTTGTAAAAACTGACTGGCAACAGCCAGGTTTTCTGGCACCGAAAGAGCAGGAACCCTCTCATTGTAAGTGGTGCTAATATTGGGGGCACCCCACTTTAGATATCAACGATGATTTTTCCTGGCGATAACCAGGTATCGCCAGGGATTATCTTCTAAGTGGGTTATCGTCAGACAGGCGTGTCCTGTCAGTTGCGTCAGCTCAAGTTCGTCGGGTAAAGAGTGATCTCCCACCACTCCGCCAATAGTTTGATGAAGCTGGTTAATCTCCTCGCGGCTTTTGGTGTGGCATATAACTAGCCTGCCGTCGTCTCCCATTACCCTGGCAATCTCCATCAAAGCTCTTGCTTTGTCGCTGAAATGTGGAAAGACACTGTTACATATAGCCAGGTCTACGCAACATTGGGGCAACGGTATGGATGTGATATCAGCTTGAATAAAATCCACAATGGACGGGACCCCTTTGGTTTTAGCTTGAAGCAGCATCTTCGCTGAGAAGTCCAGCGCTATGACTTTTCCCTTCTCGGTCACCCTGTGAGTTAAAAAGGGCAAGAGAATGCCTGTACCACAGCCAATATCAAGCACCCAATCTTCATGCCTGATGTCCAGTTCTTTGACGATGTTGGCAAGGCACTCCAGGCTATGCGAGGTGATTTCTCCATCCCAGGACGGCGCCAGATGGTCGAAATAATCTTTAAGCTGCATATCTAAGCCGTTAATTGTGCTTGCTGCCATTTCTTCACCTTTCTCTTTGGGGAGAACAGCGTCGCCAGACCGAAGATAACAGACGAGGTTATCACTATGGAGGCACCCGACGGCGTATCCAGGAAGTAGGAAATTGCGAGTCCTGTCCAGCAGGAGACAATGCCGAAAGCTACGGCGATGAGAAGCATTCGCTTTAAGCTGTAGGTAAGCTGATAGGCGGCGGCGGCGGGATTTAGAATAAGGCTATATATGAGTAGCCCACCGATGCTTTGCAACGAGGCAGTGACGGTTACGCCGGTGGAAAATAGCAAGCCATAGAAAACAAGGGTTGCCGGGATGCCCACGGCCAGAGCCACCTGTCGATGGCAGATCACCGCCTGGATTTCCTTGTAAAAGGTCATCACCAGTGCAATTATCACAACCGTCACTATGGCGAGGAAAATCAGATTCTCCTGGCTTACGGTTAATATGCTCCCCCAGAACAGGCTCAATGCCTCTGTCCTCGACCCTGGCGCCATGCCCATGAAAAGAAAAGCCAGCCCCAGCATTAAAGAGAATATGATGCCGATGGAGGTATCAGGATTTAGCTCTCCGCGATCAGCCATGGGGCCGACGATTCCTGCCGAAGCCAGGCTGAAAAGTAAGGCTCCAAGCAGGGGATTAAATCCCAACCAGACGCCGAGAAGAGCTCCAGCGAAGGCAGCATGGGCAATACACACTCCGATAAAGGAGAGATGCATGGTAACGACAAAGACACCGACAATGGAGCAGGTTATGCCGCCACACAGCCCGGCAAGGATGGCGCTCTGCATGAATTGATATTGGAAAATAGAAAAGTCCATTCGTTACATAAAGGATGGTGCTGAGATGGCCTCCTTTTCTCCTACCGAAAGTGGCGTCCCGTAAAGCTGGCTTAGTATCTCCCTCTTGAGCATTGACTCAGGGTTGCCCTGCCGCCAGATTTTACCTTCCTTCATTAGAATAAGTCGGTGGCAGGGGGCAGGCAGCGCTCTTAAGTCGTGGGTGACAAGTAGGGTAGTCATGTGGTACTGATTATGAACAAGCTGTATCAGGCTCAAGATTTCCCTCTGCGACTGGGGGTCTATGGAGGCTGTGGGCTCGTCAAGGAGGAATATTTCAGGCTGTTGAACCAGTGCTCGAGCAATAGCTACCCTTTGATACTCCCCTCCGGAGAGATGTCCTATGGGGCGTTGGGACAGATGAGTCATACCGACTAAATCTAGCACACGATCTACATTTTCCCATTGAGCCCGTGTGGGTCGGTGGAATAATCCCAGGCGGCCATAGCATCCCACCATCACTGTCTCCCTGACATTGATGGGCAACCTGGGGTCGATATTTTCCACCTGAGCCACATAGCCAATGCGTTTTCTCAACGCGTTGCCATTTCCTCCCTTCACCGGCAAACCCAATACCTCAGCCTGACCATGAAGCAGTTTGCCCAGGCCGTTGATTATGGTGAGTATAGTAGTCTTGCCGGCGCCATTGGGCCCGATGATGCCAACGAACTCCCCTCGCTTTACCTTAAGTGATACGCCCTGTAAAGCTACATCCTCCCTGTAAGAAACCACGGCGCCTTTGATATCTATAACTGTATTATCCATGCTGTTGCCTCCACTAGACTTGAGCTTTAAGCAATAAATCAATGTTCTTGTCTATAGCCTTCTCCCAGGTTTCGGTATCAGCAAAGCCGCCGGGAAAGTTGGACAGCGTCACCTGGGTGGCTCTAATGTCCCGCGCCATAGCTTCGCTTGTAGCCGTTGCGCCGCTCTGCAGATTGTCAATGACCATGGTCACACCAGCCTCTCTGGCTTCAACCACCAGCTTCTCCATCTCCGCCACACTCAGTTCCTCTGGCCGACCATAGGTAGCCACGACGTCAAAGCCAGCCCATGTTATAAATCCCGCCTGCATCTGGGCGCAAGTTACCTTTACCTCACTCACCCCCGCTTCCTTTAGTTTGCCTTGTATTTCCTCACCTTTGGCTAAAATGGACTGCGTTCGTTCGCTAGCTCGCTCTTGATAATATGCCGAATTTGCTGGGTCTATTTCACCTAAAGCCTGAGCGATTTTATCCACAGCTTCAGCCTGAACGGGAGGCGCCATCCAGTTTCCCTCCACGTCAATAACCTTAACATCAAGGTCGGGATTGTCAGCAGCTTCCACAAGCCCGGTTATGTTTTTCATGTTTTGCTGGTAATCGTGGATAAAAAGAGCTTCACTATTAGCTAATGTCTCAATATCACTTGGCTTTACGTCATAATGCCCCGGACACATGCCCGGCGGTACAAGGGTGCGTGCTTGCAATTTGCCGCCAGCTACACCTTGAATGATGTTGTTTATGAGCGAGCTCCCAGCCATGATGTCGGCCGATGGGTGGGTACAGGACAGGGGCATTAGCAGAGTTACAATCAGGAACAATGATGCCAAGCTTAGTAGAGATTTTCTTTTCATAATTCTCCTTTCGATACTTTATATACCTGCAATTAGTTGCAACAAAGGAGCAAAAAAACTTAGGTGTTCTTGCTCCGGCAATTGCTGCACTCTCCTGAAATAGCTAAATGTCTCAGATCAGCTTCAAATCCGTAATCCCGAAGCAAACTGTCTTTTAATAGGTATAATATAGATTCGTCTAAATCCATCACCCTACCACAGGTATGGCAAACAAGGTGATGATGATGACTTTTCCCGGCGACATGATAGCGCACACGCCCATCGCCAAAATCGGTTTCAGTAACTAAGTTCAATTCTTTTAGTAACTCCAAAGTGCGATACACTGTGGAGATATTGCCGTAAGGATAGCGACTATGTAGTTGCTCATAGATTTCCTCAGCGCTAATGTGGCCATCAGCGTTATGCAGGGCTTCGATAACCAACATCCGCTGTGGAGTTAAACGATAACCCTTTTCCTGGAGGACTTTATAGCAGCTCATTTGAAAATGGATTATGGCACAATGGGGGAACTATTGCAATAGGTCGCTGATGCAATTAGTTGATTTTAGCGTTTTTTGCTTTCTAACAACAAGGTTACCGGCCCATCATTATGAATCTCCACTATCATGTGCTCCTGGAAAATCCCTGTTTCTACCTTAAGCCCTGAAGAGCGAACTTGGTTCACGAAAAATTCATATAATTCCCTGGCTTTATCCGGTGGAGCTGCCTCGGTGAAGCTGGGTCGCCTCCCCTTCCGCAAGTCAGCTAAAAGGGTGAATTGGCTTACTGTCAGAATTTCCCCTTTCGTTTCCAGTGTTGAAAGGGCAAGCTTGCTTGATCCGCTAGCAAAGACACGCATATTGACTATCTTGTTTGCCAAATAACGGGCGTCATCCTCTGAATCGTCTTTGGCGATGCCAAGGAAAATCACCAACCCCTGATTAATTTTGCCCGCTATATTGTTATTTACGCTTACCGAAGCGTTAGTGACCCGCTGCACCAGCGCTTTCATGAGGATATTAAGTTACACTAAAATAAGAGATTAATCTATATTTAGCTAATCGATTCCTTCTTAAGTGTTCTTTAAACATCCTAGTTACTTGTTAGTCGGCGGTAAAATTATAGAATATCAATAAAAATGTTTGACATAGCTGAGTTACAGGGTATAGAATGACCTGTTTTAAAGTATGGCTCATGTGAAGCTTGGTTCGGGTGAGAGTTTTGACAGTCTGCTGCGCAGATTTGGTAAGCGTGTGCAGCAGGATCGCATTTTAGCTGAAGTTCGACGCCGCAGGTTCTATGAGAAGCCTAGTGATGAGCGGAGGAAAAAGGAAGCGGTGAAGAGGCGGAAAAGTTCTAAGTAGCCAAAATGGCATTGGCAGAGAAGCTAAGAGAAGACCTCAAAGATGCGCTTAGAAAGCACCAGGCAACGCAAGTCTCTACCTTGAGGTTATTGTTGTCTGAGATAAAGTATGCTGAAATTGCTCAGCAAAAGCCCCTTGATGATAATAAAGTGCTTGATGTTATTACTACGGCAGTGAGACGCCATCGAGAGAGTATCGAGGCCTTTAAAAAAGGGAATCGCAGCGACCTCACGGCGCAGGAAGAAGCAGAATTGGATGTTCTTATGGGGTATCTTCCCAAGCAAATGAGCCGGGAAGAGATTGTGGTTGTGGCACGCCAGGTAATTGACGCAGTTGGGATTAAAGGGCCAAATGACAAAGGCAAAGTTATGTCTCAGCTTATGCCTCAGCTTAAGGGTAAAGCTGATGGAAAAGAAGTCAGCGAAGTAGTTTCACAATTGCTTGATACTATTTAAGATTTATTGAGGTAGTCAGAATTTCTAAATCAGTGACCCACTAATATATTGGCGGTAGAGTGAAGCCGCCATTGTTTTTGTTTATGGCATGAAGTTTGGGATTATTGTTTTTCCTGGCACCTGGAGTGACCAGGATTGTTACTATGCTCTTCATGATATGCTAGGGCAGGAGGCTGGTTATATTTGGCATAAGGAAACTCAATTGTCCGACTATGATTGTATCATTCTTCCCGGAGGTTTTTCTTATGGTGATTACCTTCGGGTAGGAGCTATAGCTCGTTTTTGTCCCATTATGGCAGCGGTGGAACAATTTGCTCATGATGGGGGTTTGGTTATTGGCATCTGTAATGGTTTTCAGATTCTATGTGAAGCTGGACTTCTACTGGGGGTGCTATTACCCAGTAGTCATCTGCAATATCGATGCCAGTGGGTCAATCTTAGGGTTGAGAACGATTATTCATCATTTACTTCTAGATGTGAGAAAGGACAAGTCTTAAGGATTCCTATTTCTCACTACGAAGGCAACTACTATGCCGATGAAGCCACTCTAAAAGAGATGGAAGCCAATGGTCAGGTTGTTTTTCGCTACTCTACCCCTTTAGGCAAGATAACCGAGGGGGCTAATCCCAATGGTTCTTTACATAATATCGCAGGGATTGTTAACAAAAGAGGCAATGTGTTGGGTATGATGCCTCACCCAGAGCGAGCTTGTGAATCACTTCTGGGTAGTACAGATGGTAATTTAATTTGGGAGTCGATTATTGAATATCTCCAAAGAAATTCTGGATAAAGTTGCCTTAAGCGAAAAAGAGTATAGGCTTGTTGTCCAGCAATTAGGGCGGGAGCCCACTGAGGTGGAATTGGGGATGTTTGGTTCATTATGGAGCGAGCACTGCGGTTATAAACATTCTAAGCCTTTGCTCAAATTTTTGCCCTCCCGCAGTAAGCGTGTCTTAGTCAGTCCTGGAGAGGAAAATGCTGGGGTGGTGGATATTGGTGATGGGTATGTGGTGGTAATGAAGATGGAGTCTCACAATCATCCCTCGGCGATTGAGCCCTATCAAGGAGCAGCTACCGGCGTGGGTGGGATTGTACGCGACATCTTCACCATGGGAGCCAGGCCCATTGCCCTGCTCAACTCACTTCGGTTTGGTCCTTTAAGTGAGGCGCGCAATCGCTATTTGTTCAATGGGGTTGTTGGTGGCATCGGCGCTTATGGAAATTGCCTGGGAATACCCGACGTTGGTGGAGAGGTGGTTTTTGCCGATTGTTATTCGGCCAATCCTCTGGTTAATGCCTTCTGTTTGGGTATTGCTGAGAAGGATAGCCTTGTTAGTGCCAAGGCTACCGGGGTGGGCAACCTGTTGATGCTGGTAGGAGCTGATACCGGGCGCGACGGGATTTTTGGTGCTTCTGGTCTGGCTTCACGCACTTTCGAGGATAACCAGGAGCTAAGGCCAACGGTTCAAGTGGGTAATCCTTTTATGGAGAAGCTGCTTATAGAGGCGTGTCTTGAGTTAGCTCAAAGCGATTGGATTGTAGGCATGCAGGATTTGGGAGCTGCGGGGTTGACCAGCGCCTCTGTGGAATCCGTATCCAGGGGTGGGGGAGGAATGGAAATAGACGTGCTTAAAGTGCCCCGTCGTGAGGAAAACATGACTCCTTATGAAATAATGCTCTCAGAATCGCAAGAGCGAATGTTGGTGGTTGTGAAAAAGGGCTGTGAAGATAAAGTGAGAAGCTTATTTGATCGCTGGGACCTTCACTCCGACATCATTGGGCAGGTTACCGACAGTGAATTGGCGGTGATTAAAGAAGGGGAGAAGGTTGTCGCCGAAGCTCCGGTGAAATTGTTAATGTCTCCTCCATTTTATCGCCGGCGGAGCGGAAAGCCAATGTGGCTTACAGAGCTTCAATCTTTTGACACGAGCACTATCCGCGACTTAAAGCCGGGACAATGCAATTCTATTTTGCTTCGTTTGTTGGCTTCTCCCAATATTGCCAGTAAGGAGTGCGTTTATCGTCAGTATGATCATCAGGTGATGAATAATTCTGTGGTTCTTCCCGGTAGCGATGCTGCTGTTTTACGTATCAAGGGCGGCAAAAAAGGTATTTCGTTAACTGTCGATGGCAACGGACGTTACTGCTACCTTGATCCTTTTTTGGGTGGAGCGATTGCTGTGGCAGAGGCTGCTCGGAATTTGGTTTGTAGTGGCGCTGAACCTTTAGCCATTACGGATTGCCTTAATTTTGGTAATCCTGAGAAGAGTGATGTCTATTATCAATTGAAAGAATGCATCAAGGGTATGGCTCGAGCTTGTAGAGAATTGCAAATTCCCGTCATAAGTGGCAATGTCAGCCTTTATAATGAAACTAAAGGTGAAGCTATTTATCCTACTCCAATTATAGGTATGGTAGGAATTGTAGATGACATAAATAAGCATTGCACTATGTCTTTCAAAGATGAAGGCGATTTAGTGTTTCTGCTGGGCGATCTGGTTTCCTTAGCTGATAGCTATCAGTTGTCGACTGGCAACTGTAATGGTCTTGGTGGCAGTGAATATCTGGAGTTAGTGCATGGCTTGGTAAAAGGTAAACCCGCTATCGACTTAAATCTGGAAAAGAGGGTGCAGCGTTGTTGTTTAGAAGCCGTAAAGCATGGATTTGTCAAATCAGCTCACGATTGTTCCGATGGAGGGTTGGCGATAGCTATTGCCGAAAGTTGTGTTGCTGGTGACATTGGTTTTAGAGGGAGGGATTGGGAGATAAGTGGAAGGGTGGATTCCACTTTTTTTGGAGAGCATCAATCACAAATTGTGATATCAATATTGCCTGGTTCAACAGCTAAATTGAACAAGATAGCCAGAAAGTGGCAAGTGCCATTAACTTGGCTGGGGGAGGTTGGGGGTAATCATTTATTAATAGAAGGTTATATTAAATTGCCTCTGTCTAAGGTAGAAAAAGCCTGGCGTGACGGTTTTGGCTTGTCATTACAAGAAGCGCCAGTGAGGCACAGTCAGTAGTCAGCAACCAGCAGTTAAAATTAAGCTAATAGCTGACAACTGAAAGCTGATGGCTATAAAGGGTTGAATTGAAAGTCTTTGGTTCTGAGCGAAGTGAGCGGATCTCTCCATTTCGAGGCATACGCTACAATCAGAAAATAGTGGGGGAGTTAGCGCAAGTCATCTGCCCTCCGTATGATGTTATTACTTCTGAGCAGCAGAAACTTTATTACGAAAAGAGCAGTTACAATGCTATTCGGTTGGAATATCCCCTGGCTGATAACTGTCAGATGTCAGCCAGGAGTTGTAATAACAAATACACCAAAGCAGCTACTACCTTCCAGCAGTGGCTGGAGCAAGGAGTTCTCCAGCTCGACGATTACTCAGCCTTTTATCTGCATGATTGTTATTTTACTTACATGGGGGAAAAGAGGAGACGGCGTGGGCTGATAGCTCGCGTTAGGCTGGAACCATGGGGTAGTGGTATATTTCCCCATGAGGAAACAGCTTCTAAAGCTAAAGATGACCGCTTGCAGTTAATACGAGCCTGCCGAGCTAACTTCAGCCCCTTATTTGCCCTATATCAAGATTTAGAGCAAGAAGTTGCTTCGTTATTAGCTGAGGTGGTAAAAGATGGACCAATAATATCGTTGCAGTTAGCTGAAGCCTTGAGCGAAGTGAAGGGAAAGCGAAGCAATCTCCCTGATTCTGGCGAAAGTCATGATATCTGGGCGATAACTGAACCGAAACTCAAGCAGAAGTTAAGTCAGTTTTTATCTACTCAAGCTCTTTATGTGGCTGATGGTCATCATCGCTATGAAACAGCTCTGACTTACCAACGGGAAAGGACACAAACGCTTCCATCCATCACTGGTGAAGAAGCCTTTAATTATACGATGATGACCCTGGTTGAATTCTCCGACCCTGGACTAGTTATTTTACCCATTCACAGGTTGGTACGGGGTATAGCCCCTGCTGCTTTAACTGGATTAAAAAGCCAGCTTGAAAAATTCTTTGCCCTGGAATTCGTTCCGTTAACTGAAGCGCTGTCCTGTCATTCTGAGCATAGCGAAGAACCTCGGCCATTCGCTAGTATTCCAGACATGGTTTTAGGAATTTTGGGTTTACAGGCTGGATCACTGGTGGTGTTGAGGCGACGTCGAGACATTTCCCTTGAGGCAATGATGCCCGGTAATTATTCCCAGATTTATAAAAGGTTTGACGTTAGTGTTCTTAATCACATTATTCTGAATAAAATGCTGGGGTTTACTGCAGGCAATGAGGAGATTGCTTATACTGTGGACGTAACTGAAGCCTACCAGCAGATAAAGGAAGGAAAATATCAATTAGCTTTCTTAGTAAGCCCTCCGCAGCCGGAAATAGTCAAGGCTGTTGCTGATGCTCAAGATAGGATGCCAAGGAAATCAACCTATTTTTATCCTAAATTTCCTGCTGGCTTGATTATTAATCCCCTGGATTGACTATAGCTTTACTGTTTTTGCGGCGTAAATGTCAGGGAGAGCCAGGATTTCCTGTAGTTGCTCTTCAGCTAGCGGTTCATCCAGAGCCAAAACCATAAGTGCTTGCCCTCGGGGCTGGAGTCGGCTCAGGTGCATGGAACTAATATTAATATTGGCTTTGCCGGTTATGTTACCGATCGTACCGACAAGCCCGGGTCGGTCAAGGTGATCGCAGAAAAGGAAATAACCTCCTGTAGGCATAATGTCCATCCAGAAGTCATTAACCTGGATAATATGGGTTTCATTGTCTCTAACTGTACCTGATATGGTAGTAATTCCTTCATTTGTATCGACTTTTAGAGTGATCAAGTTAGAATAGTTTTGGCAGATTGTCTCCTTCTCCTCACTGATCTTCAGACCGCGCTGAGTGGCGATAAGGCCGACATTAACCAGATTGATTCTTTCCTCGCTTGTCTGTTGCAATAGACCACTGACAATTGCTGTCTTGAGAGAGTTGCAATCATAATTGGTAACTTCGCCACAATACTTAATATGTATTGAGATTAGTTGTCCCTCCATTAATTGGCTGGCAAGGCTGCCAATGGTCGAAGCTACTTTCATGAATGGTACTAGTTCAGGAGAGATGTGTGGAGCGTTAACAGCATATTTACTAAATTGTCCTTGGAGCACAGCTAGAATTTGCTCAGAAATATCCCTGGCAACGCCTGTCTGAGCTTCGATTGTGGAGGCGCCCAGGTGGGGGGTAACTATTATCTTGTCCTCTTTGAACAGGGGACTATCTGTTATTGGCTCTCGGCTAAAGACATCGAAGGCAGCACCTGCTATTTTCCCGTTCTTGATTGCTTCGGCTATCGCTTCTTCATCAACCAGCCCACCTCTGGCACAATTGATAATCCGAACTCCTGGTTTTAATTTTACTATCTCTTTAGCACCAATCAATTTCTTGGTGGAAGCCGTTAGTGGCACGTGAAGCGTGATAAAATCAGCTTCTCTGAGAAGCTGATCCATGGAGACTAACTTCACTTTGAGATGGCGAGCGGAGTCTATAGAGACAAATGGGTCATGGGCGATGACACGCATTTCGAAAGCCTGGGCACGTTTGGCCACTTCAGCGCCTACATTGCCTATGCCTACGATACCCAGCGTTTTATTTCTAAGCTCTGTGCCAACTAATCTCTCTTTTTGCCATTTGCCCGCTTTGAGCAGAGCATCTGCTTGCGGCACGTTGCGCGCCAGGGCGAGCATGAGGGCAATAGTATGTTCTGCGGCAGATATGGTATTGCTTGTCGGGGCATTAACTACTACTATCCCCTTGGTGGTAGCGGCATCAATGTCGATATTGTCTACGCCAACCCCGGCTCGGCCGATCACCTTAAGTTTTTCCCCAGATTCAATAATGTCTGCTGTCACCTGAGTTTTACTGCGTACAATCAGAGCATCGTAGTCACCAATTAGAGCCTTGATCTGCCCTGGTTCTAGATTGGGCTTGATGTCAATTTGGGCATAGTCATAAAGAGGTTGTAGCCCTTCTTTAGAAATATGGTCAGCAACTAATACTTTCATTATCCTTATCTTAACTTCTCCTATTAAGGTATTAAGGAAGCGGGATTACCTGGCTTTTGGCAAGGCTTTGGATAAGGCCTCCAATACCAACTTGATGTCATTATCATACACAAAGCCGAGATGGCCAATACGGAATATTTTGCCTGATAGACTTCTCTGCCCTCCGGCAATGACTACATCATATTCATCCCTGAGTACTTGAATCAATTTAGGGACATTAAGTTTATCAGAGGCATTCACTGCTGTCACTGTATTGGAGGCGTAATTTTCTTCAGGGAAGAGTGATAATCCCAATGATTTTATTCCATCTCTAGTCATTTGGGCTACTCTGGCATGCCGAGCAAATACATTGGTTAGTCCCTCATTTAATATTAAATCCAGTGTAGCGTCCAGGGCATAGAAAATGGAAATGGCCGGCGTCCATGGAGTTTGCCCCTTGTTCAGGAAATCCTTAGCTTTGCCAAGATCAAAGTAATAGCGCGGCATCTTAGCTCGAGCGTAGGCTTGCCATGCTTTTTCACTTACGCTAATCATTGATAACCCAGGAGGGGCCATCCAGCCTTTTTGAGAGCCAGTGACAACTATATCACAGTGCCAATCATCGACTGGCAAGTTAATACAGCCAAGGCCTGAGATAGCATCAACCAGAAGAAGCTTGTCAAATTCCTTGACTATGGAGCTTATGCTGCCAAGATCATTGGTTACTCCTGTGGATGTTTCATTATGGGTTACCAGCACTGCCTTAATGTCGCCATCTGCTTTTAATGCTTTGCTTACTACGGCAAGGTCAACTGATTTTCCCCATTCAAAACTAATGCGCTCTACATTAGCGCTGTATTGCTCGGCAATATCGGCAAAGCGGTCACCGAAGGCGCCGTTGGAGATAGACAGCACTTTGTCGCCCGGCGATAAAGTGTTCACAATAGCTGCTTCCATGCCACCGGTGCCTGAACATGTAAGGAGGAAGATATCTCCTTTGGTTTGGGCTGCCCGTTTTAATTTTTCTGTTACCGTGTTAAGAATCTTGGCAAATTCGTTACCCCGATGGTTTATCATCTGCCGGCTCATAGCTTGTAAGGATTCGGGGGGGCAAGGTGTTGGTCCTGGTATGCGTAGTTGCATCTTAGTTGTTCTCCTATAAAATTTATTTTACTGCTATCTTAACAAAACTGCGCTTCCCTATTTTGAGAATGCTGCCTTGGTGAGCGATAACAATATTACTGCTCACTTTATTGCCATCCAGTTCGATTGCCTCTTGTGCGAGCAGTCGCTTCAATTCGCTATTGCTCTTAACTAACCCTTCTTTAACTAAAGTTGAGGTGATGTCCAGATGGTATAGTTCACCCTCAATGTACTTAGCGGCAAAAACACACTCAGGGATTTCTTCTGGCATCTCTCTTCTTTGAAATACCTTAGTGAAGTGCTCCTCTGCTTCATTGGCTGCTTGATTACCGTGAAATTGCCTCACAATCGCATAAGCCAGCCGTTTTTTAAGGTTCATTGGGTTAGTTGAGCGAGTTTCTAATTGCTCTTTGAAGTCAGCAATTTCCCTATCTGGGACATCGGTCACCAGCTCGAAATAATCAATGATGAGGGAGTCGGGAATAGACATCACCTTGCCATACATTTCCTCGGGAAGTTCAACAATACCTATTTGGTTATCCAGGCTCTTGCTCATTTTATGGCTGCCGTCGGTGCCGATGAGAAGAGGAACGAGGAAGACTTGTTGCGGAGGCTGCCCCATTATCTGCTGTAACTCTCTACCTAGGAGACAATTAAATTTTTGGTCAATGCCACCGAATTCAACATCAGCTTGAATTACTACTGAATCATAGCCTTGAAGCAGAGGATAGAGCATTTCAGCTAAAGAGATAGGATTACCAGCACTATATCTCTTGTTGAAATCTTCCCTGGCTAGAAGTTGCGCTATGGTAAATTTGCTGGTAAGTTTAATGACCCCGTCCAGGGTGAATTTATCGTACCACTCGCTTTGCCATCTTATCTCTGTTTTATTTTTGTCTACTACTTTAAAGAACTGCTGCATATAAGTTTGAGCATTAGCTTCAACTTCTTGTGCAGAAAGCATAGGGCGAGTGATTGACTGACCACTTGGGTCACCAATCCGTGCTGTCCAATCACCAACTATGAGAGTAACTCTATGTCCCAGTTCCTGGAGCTGGCGCAATTTTCTTAAGCCAGCTACATGCCCTAGATGGATATCAGGAGTGCTGGGGTCGAAACCTTGCTTCAAATTCAAGGTCCTTCCTGATTCCAGTAGCTTTATCAATTCTGGCTCAATGATTATTTCAGCCACCCCTCGTTTCAATATGGAGTTAAATCTAGAATCAGTCATAGCTAAACCCTAACTTCTAATTTCTAAACAAATTCAAAATCCAAATTTCCAATGTTTAAGGTTTAAGATTTCGAGCTGCTTGCTGGGATAAAATTGCTGCTGCCTCTCGGATATCTTCCCTGATTTGTGCTTGTAACTCTTCAGGCGAACCGAAACATTGCTCGTCTCTTAGTTTTTGGATAAATTCTATCCTAATCTCTTTGCCATATAAAGCACCTTCATAATTTAGCAAGTGAGTTTCTACAGTTTTTTCGTTGTTCCCAAAAGTGGGACGGACGCCAATATTAGTTGCTGAAGGGAGCTGCTGGTCATCTACCTGGGCGATAGTGGCATAAACGCCATTACAAGGCAGCGCTTGTTGTGGGTTTATATCTAAATTGGTGGTGGGGAATCCTAAAACACGGCCACGTTTCTTTGAGGTAATAACTTTACCCCCAAGATAGAAATAGTGCCCCATTAACTTTCCTACCTTTGGCATGTTGCCCTGGGCCAGCGTTTGGCGAACAAGAGTGCTGCTTACTATTTCACCATCGACTGTAAAAGGAGGTATAGTTTCTACACTAAACTCCATTTCTTGCCCCAGGGACTGAAGCAGGTTAGCACTGCCTTCCCGCCCTCTTCCTAAAACGAAGTTAGGACCTATAATAAGGCCACGCATCCTGAGATATTTCTTAAGCAAAGAGATAAACTCTCGTGCGCTCAGTTGAGACACCTCCGGAGTAAAAGACAGTACAGCGACCAGGTCTATACCTAGTTCCTGAAGAGACTTGACTCTGTCTTTTAAATCGCTTAGCCAGGGTGGTTGACTGCGTGGGTGTAATACTGACTGAGGGTGGGGATCAAAGGTGACCACTCCACTAAACAAGTTTCTTTTCTGCGCTCGCTGCTTCAAATTTTCCAGCAGGTAGCGATGCCCCGTGTGAACGCCATCGAAAACACCGATGGTAAGAAGTGTTTCCTTTTGAGGAACTAAATTAGCTAGTTCTTGCTCAATTTTCATAGAGCTCAAGATTTGACCTTTATGCCCGAAGTAGCTAATTTTCTATCCATAGCTTGAGCTACAGGTATCAATTGAGACATGAGTCGTTGGAAGTTATCGAAAGTGAGTGATTGCACCCCGTCTTTAAGTGCCAGGTCCGGGTTGGGATGGACTTCTATCATCAGTCCATCTGCGCCGGCAGCTATTGCTGCCAGTGCCATAGGGGGGACCAGGTACCATTTACCTGTGGCATGGCTAGGGTCAGCGATAATGGGTAAATGACTCACTTTCTTAATGACGGGGATAGCGCTAATATCCATAGTGTTGCGGGTAGAAGTTTCAAAAGTCCTGATGCCACGTTCGCAAAGAATAAGTTGTTCATTTCCTTGAGCCAGAATATATTCTGCGGCTAGTAACCATTCTTGGATAGTGGATGATAGGCCTCGCTTGAGCATTACAGGCTTCCTTAGCTTTCCCACTTCGTCAAGCAGAATAAAGTTTTGCATGTTTCGTGCCCCAATCTGAAGTATATCGGCATAATTAGCCACTAACTCAACATCACCTGGTGTCATTACCTCGGTGATGACTGGCATCCCGGTTTCCTCTCGGGCCTTTGCTAATATTTTAAGCCCTTCCTCACCTAATCCACGGAAGCCATAGGGTGAAGTGCTTGGTTTAAAAGCACCGCCGCGCAGTATATTAGCGCCTGCCGCCTTAACTTCCCGAGCTGTAGCTAAAAGCTGTTCCTCGTTTTCTACAGCGCAAGGGCCGGCCACAATAACTATTTCATCACTACCAATGGCAAGGTCATTTACTTTTACTATGGTATTTTGGGGGTGGAACTCTCGACTGGCAAGCTTATAAGGCTTGCTAATGGGGATAACTTCTTCTACTCCCGGGAGCAATTGCAGCATATCTTGAAGTTCAGAGAAAGCTTGTCCTAATACACCAATAATAGTATGCTCGACACCTTGTGATATATTCGCTTTTAATCCTGATTCTTCAATCCGCTTAACCACCTTCCCTATTTCGTCTTGGCTAGAGCTAGCTTTCATAACTATGATCATTCCTTGCCTCCAAATACCATCGGGTTGTTCTTCCGCAAAATTTTGGCTTCTCTCAAGTAAATGTGAATGATTTTTTCAGCAGCTTTTTCGGTATTTACTAGCATTAAGATTCTTAAACAGCGGGGCAAACTGCCGGGGACATGCATTTCATGTCCGCAAAGCAAAGCGAGATGTTGTGACCATCCCAACTCCCGTGTTGCTGCTGCAGGAAATTCATCATCTAAATCTGATGTGGTGGTGAAAAGTATAGCAGCTATATCAGCAATTTCAATTTCGTTAGTCTGAACCATGTTTTCAAGCAGTTCTTTAGTTGCAGCTATGATGCTTTCTTTGTTATTTGCTGAAACTGTGATAGCACCTCTAATGCCACGACACTGCAATTTGATATTTCTCCCTCTCAGATTTAAGCTAATAGCCTATCTTATTTATTGAGCTTCGTCAAGGAGAACCCCCTGATTTTAGGAGTGTGGGTTGTGCTAGTCTTTCTCTAGTTTGGCACTTAAGCAAATTGGGGTAAAATGGTAGAGGCTAGATAGCCTGCTGATATTGATATGGAACGGGAGAGATTTGAAACTATCGTAGCGAGAGCGCTTGAGAATTTGCCATCAGGGTTTCAAAGCAAACTGGAGAATGTTGATGTTGTCGTAGAGGATTGGCCGACATCAAGGCAGCTCAAGCAAGTCAAACTCAGCTATCCTGGCCAGTTACTGGGCCTTTACCAGGGTGTGCCCCAAACTAAGCGAGGCGGAGGGTATGGGCTGGTTTTGCCCGACAAGATAAGCATCTTTCGGAGACCTATAGAGGAACAATGTCGCTCTCCTGAAGAAATCGAGACGAAGGTAGAGGAAGTATTACGCCACGAGATAGCCCACCACTTCGGTACGGATGAGAAAACTTTGCGGAGGATAGAAGATGAGAGGCGTAGGAGGAAAAAGAGCTGAGTTTTTACAGCGAGCTTAACTTGTGGGTTGGGTGTTTAAAGATATAGGTGAGACTTCAGCCTTGTGTGTGAGCCGTCTCTCGACGTTGCCAGCAGTTCGAGTAATATTGTAGGAATGATGGATGACGTTAAAGTGCCGGAGAATTCTATTAAAAGAGTTTTTCAGAGATATTTTCCTCTCCTGGTGATACTTTGGATTCTTTTTGTGTTATATCCCAATCCTGCAAACCTGGTCATTAGTATCCAAAGGGTTTTCAACCTCGCTGTTGACCCTAACGCTGTTGAATCCATGGTGGAGGGTTTTCCTTCTGCCCCCAAAGCCATAGAGAAAGCGGTTTTGGAGGGGATACCTTATCACTACGACTGGGAAATTTATGACATGCCCTGGTATTTTCCCAGTGTTGGGGAGGTATTGGAGAAGGGAGAGGGAGATTGCAAAGCCCGAGCTTTAGTCCTGGCTTCTATTTTTGAAGCGCGGGGTATACCTTACCAGGTTAATGTATCTCCCATACACGTCTGGGTGAACTATGAGGGTAAAGGGGAGACCTCGATTGAGAACGCCAGAGTCAAGTTTTACCAACGAGACACTGAAACCGGCGAGAGGTTGTTCCAGTTTCCTAAGATTGAGTTGAGAGAGGTAGCGGATTCCTTCTGGCAGAGCTTTTGGCACCCTATGCCTGATGGCAGGAAGGCGCTTTTACTTTCGGGTTTGTTAGCTTTGATAGCAGTCAGGGTGGTTTGGTGCAGAAAAGGAACTACCGAATGAGAAGTCATTTTGGTACATGAAAGTGCTTGACTTTTCCCTCATTCTATCTCCCATACACCCAGCTTAGATTTTTCGGGAGAACTATCCCTGTTTCTCATAATGGCCAAGCCACTTCACACGTGGCTGTTGTTCCCTAACTGAATTAAAAAACCGCTCATCGGCAGTCCAAAACT